>MUKC01000158.1 GCA_002049795.1 Desulfobacca sp. 4484_104
TCGAGATACGGCTGGCCGCAGCGTCGGCAAACCATCAGCGGGTAAAATATTTTCCCGTCGTCGGTAAAATGACGAAAACCTTTTATTTCCTGCCAGCCTTCTTCCCCATCCGGCATCAGCCGGACACAGACACCATCAATCCCGTTGGTGGAAAGGTGATAACGGATAGGCAGGAGCGGGAAAGCATCCGCGGAGATCTTCGCCTGCATACCCAAATGCATTACCGCGCTTAACGCCCGTCTGCCGCGCTCATTTGGCGCGTTCTCTGCCAGGAACAATTCATTCACCAGGAACTGGAAAGGCAAGATTGAGCCCTTGTCCAGGAACTTTGCCACTTTCCGGATCTCTTGGTTGCGCCGAAAAACCTCTTCGAGGGCCTGGGGCACATCGAGCCCTTGATCCAACAGTGGCACCTTGGTTGACAAACGGCATTACGCAGCAACGCTTCATCACTGCCCGGCTCCGATGACAGGCTGGCGCTGGTACCAAATACCTGCAGGGCGTTTTCGCTTTGCAGACGGGTTTTCAGTTTGCGCAGCAGAAAGGCGACTTCAGTTGCCTGGGCGCCGCTATAGGTGTGGATCTCATCCAGAATAACGGTATGCAGGCGATTTTCAGCGAAAAGCGGGGCATTGCGCGGCAACAGCAAAAGATGCTCCAGCATGGCGTAGTTGGTGATCAGAATCTGCGGCGGCGTTTCCAACATTTCCTCCCGGGTCAGCAGCCAGTTTCCCGGTATCCGGCCGTCAAGCAACTGCATCAACTTGTCGTTTTCCCGCAACTTGCCTTCCTCGTCGGCCCGGCTGGCATTGGCCTTGATTTGAGAAGTGTAGCGACCAAAAGTTATTCCCGATTTTTTTAAATAGCGGCCGAAGAGCGGCGCCAGCCGATAAAACAGCTGATCGTTGGCCAGGGCGTTCATGGGGTAGACCAGCAGCACCCTTACTCCCGGTTTGCCAGGCTCCGGGTCATTCAGCAAACGATGGGCAACGGGATAGAGAAAGCACTCAGTTTTGCCGCTGCCGGTGCCGGTTGCCACCATCAGGCTTTTTCCTTCCTTGCAGGCGGCCACCAGGGCCTGCTCCTGATGCAGGTGCAGCGGCCGGTCCAGGATCTCAGCCGGCAAGGCGGCGAAACCGTCATCCACGTCATCCAGGAAACCACCATTGACGGCCAGCACCTGACGCAACGGTTTCCCCTTCTCAAAATCGGGCAAAGCTTCGACAAAAGGCCCCTTGACCAATTGTGTCCTGGCAACTATCTTTTTTATCTCTTTCTGCAATTGGGGATAGCGCCTGCTGACAGGCAACGTGGTGGTAATGTATCGCCGCAAAGTTTTACGCAAATTTTCCGCTAAGAAAATGGGGTTGGTTTCTGACATACAGCCTCCTGATCAATCGCAGTCAGCGGTAAAAACCGCTTCCCACAACAACAGATAAAAAGCAAAAAGTTCTTCCCCGAGAAAAAGGAGGTAGCCAATTATTTTTTTCAAATCCCGATATTGGAAATCAAAATTTTCCATTAATAATCTTTCTAACGCAGGTAAAACCTTATCCCGGAAACGGGCGTCACACCGACAGGCATGAGCAAAGAGAGAAAGGAAACATTCGATATGGTGCAAATGTTCCCATTGCACGGCTTCTTCATCGGTTAGAACATCATTCTCGGGATCAATTTCAGGCTGTAAATAGTTTAAAGCATACCGGTCAAAGTTGGTATAACTGCTATCGCCAGCGTAAATAGACGGCTGAAAATCAGAAACTTTTCTGACCACTGACAAGGCTTTCCCCCGGATTTCTGATTCTACGATCTGATTCCCGGCAAACTTTTTCCGCAGTTTGGCGAAAGCAAAGCGGTAATGCATGGGACCCAAAAAATCACCCTTGCCCGGCAGCCACTGATCGCTGTTTAACAAACGCCGCCGCTCTTCGAAATCCCGAGAAGTAAAAAATTCCTGGTACCTTACCAAAGAAAACTTTTCCGGTTCAGCCTGCCCGACAGCTACCATAGCAAAATTGGCAAATCCCCCTGGTAAAGCAACATCAATATCCTGTTGACGAATCACGCCCATAAAATCAGCCAACTCCGGCAAAAAGCTGATACAGGATAGCAGACTACTGGAATGATCATTTACTGTTTGGTAAGTTTCCCTGGGCAGAGAAAACATTTTTGGCAGCGTGGCTCCCAGATTATGGCTGGGAACCACGCCCTCCATAAAAGTATCGTCTGGCCATCTACAGGCCAGTCTCAGTAACTGGAGCCAGATTTCCTGATTATCTTCCTGCCCCAACCGACCGCATAGTTTAGCCCAGAACCATTCCAGCCAGGCAAGGTTGCTCCAGGCCTCGGAAGCAAAACTATGCTGCAGCACCCGGTGAATGCGACCGAAAATGTCAACTGTTTTCTGTTCACCATAACCCTGAAAAAGTGATTGATAAACCTCTTCTTTGGTTTTGGCATTTTCATCGTCGGCAAACATCAGACCGTCGGCGAAAATTCTGTTCTCACCATTGCCCAGCGTCCCCCACCTGCCCGCCGTCAACACGGCGAATTCAATTACCCACAGCCCAGGCAGCCATCTGGAAAGCTCAAAATAGAGAGCCACTTTACGTTCACTCTCACAAAACATGGTAACGTTATTTTCAGGCAGCAGTTTTCCCTGCCGCGTGTCGGCAGACAGTTCCAGGTGATATTTCTCTCCGCTTGCCAGGTTGTCAGCGGTGATTTTCACCGCTTCAATGTCGCTGGCCGTGGCAAAAGATACCTTGCGCAACCCGTTACTGGTTTCCGTCGCAAATTCCAGCGCCGTGCAGGGAGCCACCAAAGAAACCAAAGGAACAGTTATTTCCGTCTCTTTATCGGTAAAAGTGAGGGTGTTGCCATCGGCGCCCACGTATTCAAGCAAACTGGCCAAGGGGATTTTCTTGGAGCCCAAACGGGAAAAGTTGACCAAAAGATTAAAACTGCCCAGTTGCAGGCGGCCGGGATTGGTGGCAAAAATCTGCAATACTTTCTGGGAAGTCGGATTAACCGCGATGGTCGAGCCCATTGGAATGCTTCTTTCCCTGGTTTCCTGATTCACAAAAGTCAACAAATTGAGAAAAATGCCGGGAACCGACCAAGTAAACTGTTGCTGTCTTCCACCATCCTGGAAAACCATTTTGAAAAAACGGTTGCTTTCATCATGGAAGGTATAATAACCGCCCTCATCTATCCGTTTCAAATTGACGCAGTGGTCGGCTTCCAGATTTTCCGGCCATTGTTCACAATAGAAGCGTACCCGCTTTTCCACCCGTGTCAGCCCGTGCCAGACAACGGCTGAAGCTCTGGCCAAAGCCCGCTGGCCAAAGGCTGGCAACATCGATGTTTACCTGGCCGTTTGGCTCAACTTCCGGTTCCAGGATAATTTCGTCCCCCAGTTCGGCCGATTTGAACCTGAGTTCAAAATCATGATCGCTGGCAAGAAACTCTGCCGGCAGGCTCACCATCAACTGCAGATTTTCCGAAGCATAAAGCTCATTTCCCTTGATCCCCCGCAAAGGATCTCCAACCCAATTCAGAGTCGGAATGTTATGCGGTTTGATCTGCAAAGTTGCCGGACCACGGCTGATGGGTATTACACTGCCGGGCAGCAGATTGATCTCGCGTACATACAGCGCCGGCTCTTCCGACATGGGTTCCAGGCCGTCATCCCCGGCGGCCGGAAAACGCTGCAGCAATCTGTAGTTGCCGGGGTTCAGGTAGATTTCTTTTTTTGCCAGGCTGCTACGGGAAACCAGCTTGCCGTCAGGCTGGGAGAAAATCAGCAGGCGGTTGTTTTTTTCATCTTCCCAGACCTTGTACTGCCATTTGAAGCCGGAATTATTTTCAATATCTACATCAGCAGGCAACTCCTCACCAAAAGGCTCGAAACGCTCCTCGCCGTAAGAAGTGAAAATTTTCGTCTCTTCATCACTATCGTGATAGCTGACGGTTATCTTCCAGGTTGCCTCTTCCACGGCAGGCAGCAGAACACCGTACTCCAGGTCCCGGATAACCAATTGCGGAATCGCGGACCGGAAAACTCTCGCCGTGGACGGGCCGGATTGTATGGCTTTTCGCATCCTTTTTTCAAAAATGGACAGGCCATCTTCATCGGCCGGGGGGTTGGTCAGCAGGTGGGTGAAAATACAGGTGTAGTAACAGCCGTCGTCATTCTCGACCGCTTTTCTGGCGGTTTTAGGAAAAGGATCGCTCAACCTGGTCACCAAGCCTTGTTGCCACAACCTGATTTCTTCGGGGTCGTCTTCGTCCGGCAACCCGATGCGAGATGAGTATCTGAGGGCTACCTCGGTAAAGTTTTCCACATAACGCAAGGGCAAGCCAGCTTGGTATAAATATTCATCCACCATGTAATGCGTGCCCGAAAGACGGTGGGATACCGGCAGACCCAGGGAAAGGCTGGCCCACCGGAAATTTTTCCACAGCTTCTGCTTTGTGGTGGTGCTTTGCAAGCTGTCGCCGAACAATTCCTCAAAAATAGGATAAACTTCAAAATGTCCATGCTGACCAAATTTTTCCAGCAACGCCCCAATGAGCAGTGTCGAAATCAAAGCCGGATAATAACGCAGGTTTTCAATAAAATTTTCTGCCGGACAACTTGAAGATCGCAGTTCTTTCAGAAGCAAATTCTTGGTGGCAGACCCCAAATAATCGGCAAAAAGCCCGAGAAAAGGATCTTTCCCGGTTTGTATCTTCTGGCTCAAGTCTTTTTCAAAACGTTGGAAAAATTCCGGTAAAATCTTGGTGCACATTGGTCAGCCTGCATGTTTTCTTAAAAATTATGGTTGATATTTACTATAAATGACACCGATTCGAAAAAGCTTCCCAGACAATTTCGTAGTCTTTTTCCCGGTCGCAGCGGTCGAAGGGGGCCTGGTAGATGATGGTGCGCTCAATGGGGCCGGTGGGGAGAGTGTTGTCGGTGATGGTGCGGGTAACGGTACCGGAGGGCATATCCTTGATATCCTCCCAGCCGACGGGCTCGGTTTTGGTGGCCTTGCGGGGGAAGCCGACGCCGGGCAGGCCTTTGGAGCAGGTGAAGACGATGCGGCCGTTTTGGTCGTACCAGGTGTCGGCCTCGTTCTGGCGCAGGACCGGGAACTGGACGCGGTAGATGGTTTTGAGCTCTTCGAGGGTGAGATTTAGGGCCATGGCCGCCAGAACGTCGATTTCGACCAGGGCCTGGCGGCGGGCGAAATCGGTGCGCAGAGCACAGTCGCGGTTCCAGGTCGGGGTCAGGTCGGCAAAGAAGGAGTCCGGCAGCCGGGGGTCGGATTTGGCCCAGCGGTCGGAGCGGAAGGAGTCCTGCCAGCAGTCGGACCAGAGGTCAGCGTAGTGGAAAGTTAGGCAACAAAGAGTTAGCGCCCTGTTCTGCAGAAAACCGAAAGATTCGGTAGCATGTATACCTAGCAATGGAAATTGGCGTAAGGTTGATTCATAGACATCACTTTTGCCTGTGGTTTTCAGAAAGAAATCGCATATAACCGACAAACAGGTTGCATAGAAAATGACCAGATTCTGGTGGTTTGAAAAAGTTGTCGACAAAACCGGATGTATGTGGGCCACTTTAGGTGGAATTACCGTGGCTATCAGCGACCGTTCCGAAGATGCCCCAAACATCCGCCGATTCACAAACCGGTAAAACTCCGTCACCGGAACTTCAGTTTCGCTGCCGTCGGGTTGGGTAATTTTAAATTTCGGCGTCCGCCTTCGGTATTCGGCTGGGTCGCAGGCCGGTATGTAGTTGGTGCGGGGCAGGTAGTCGCGTCGTAGTGCGAATTTAAAGTGCATTCGGCCCGCGGAGTCTTGTAGAAGGGGTTGCCGACGAAGAAGTGGGGGCCGGAGAGAATCCATTGGCCGGGGGCGGCCGGAAAGCCGGTCTGACGGCGGATGGTACCGTCTTGCTGGGCGTTTACTTCATTCCAATGCTGGGTGGAATAATATTCCCCCCGTAGATCGCCGAGACAGCGGGGCTGAGCGGCGAATTTACGCAGAACGTCCACGATCTGTTGTGAATGGACGGCTGGCAGCCGGGCGGCCAAAGACGGCGTGCCCTCAGCATCGTAGAGCCGGGCAAAAAGAGCCAGTTCGTCAAGGCCGCAGGTGATAATCCGGTCGCGGTGGCCGCGGGTGTTCCAACGGTTGTCGTCGTCCTTGATACCGGGCACCGGGCCGACGCCGGGATGGCGGAAGCAGGTGTCAACCGTGGCCGGGGCAAAGAGGTTGGCAAGGTGGCGAAAGGAGACCGGGGAACTGTTTGGCGGCGCCGCGGCCGAGGCCTGGGAATAGATATTGATGCTGAATTTGGCGTGATGATCAACTTCGGCAAAGAGATTCATTTCATTCTGAAACTGGAAATGATAGCGCAACCGGGGGTAAAGCATCTGCCGAAAATTCCCGCCCTTGGGGTCGTCGTAGACCCCCTCAGGGTGGAGGAAGGCGGAAACCCCGGCCCCGGGTTTGCCGACCATCCAGGCCTGGGGCAGGAAGCATTTGTAGAGGTTGGCCTTCATTCCACTTAAAGAAGGATAGTTCTGACGGCCGTTCAAAAAGTTCTGGGTAGCGGCGGCGGCCTCGTAGGCGGCGAGATAGTCTTGCTTGAGGTTGTATTTGTCCAGAACTTCGAGGCGCTTTTCAGCCAGTTGGGAAGCGGAAAATTTTCTCAGGACAAAAAGCGGTTCGTGGTCACCCATGATGCCGCCCTCGTTCCACTCGACCTTGATCCAGGGCGGGTTGCCGAGGACCAGGTCGAAGCCGCCGCGGGCGGCGAAAAGACGGGCGAACTCGAGCTCCCAGTGAAGAAAGCGGTAACGTTCGGCCAGTTTCCCGACCAGACCGAGGCGGGGATTTTCCCGGCCGAGGCGATCGACGTTGACAAAGCCGAATTCATCCACCAGGTTCAATGAAAGCTGCTGCAGAGCGGTGTCGGGAAAGAGGCGCAGCTGCTCGCCGGCGCTTGGTTCGCTTTCGTAGAGATTGCCTTCAAGCAGCAGGGTCAGATCCAGCAGGTACTCGGCCCGGCTGGGCAGAAGATCAACTTTTTCCAGGGGCCAGAACCAGAGAGCGCACCAGTAGTCCAGCACCAGCTTCAGGCGGCGGTAGGGACTGGAGTTGCGGACCTCCCGGGAAAGCAGTTCCTGGCGGAAAATTTTATCCTTGAATTCGGTGCTGGTGCGCGGCGGCGGGTTGTTCGGCCGCGGCTGGCCAAAAACCGCCAGAAAATCGGTGGTCCGCTGTTCAATTTCCCGCTGCATCTCCACGTGCCGCCGCCAGAGGTTGTCGACCGCGGCCGAAAGTTTTTCCAACTGTCCGATCTCGGCGGCGGTAAAGGGGCGGCAGAACTCCCGGCGCCAGGCAGTGATCTTTTTGACGGCTTCGGGAACCAGACCCTTGACCACCCGGTCACGGTAATCGGCCATGGCGGCATCGGGTAACAGGAAGTGGTAAACGGTCGCGGCCGGCCGCTTTTCACCCGGCAGTACCCGCTCCGGCACCAGATCGAGCCAGAGGGGATCGCTTCTTTGGGCCTTTTTCAGGCTGGCGGCCGGAAAAACCTGGCGGCGGGCGCCGATAAGCGAGTTACCGCAAACCAGCTGGCCGCCGAACCAGGGCACGAAAGCGCCGGCGTAGATGGTATTGAGCCAGAGGGAAACCTCGGCCAATTCGACGGCCACCGGATTGAGATCAACGCCGAAGACGTTGTTGTCGGCCAGGTACATCCTGACCTTTTGCAGTTCTTCCGGGTAGGCGTCGTGGCTGATGGTGGTGCCGGTTTCGCGCTGCTTGCGCTCAAGGTAGGCGGCGGCGAGCTGGTTGACGGCCTCGTTGAGGAAGGCGGCGCTGCCCATGGCCGGCTCGCAGATGGTCAGCCGCAGAATTTCATCGGCGCTTTTGCCGGCCAGCAGCTCTTTCAGGGCGTACTTGACCAGGCAGCGGGTCAGGACCTCGGGGGTGTAGTAGGAGGCCGACTGTTCCCGGCCGCGGCCGGCCAGGCGGTAGATAAAGGTGCCCTTGTCGTAACGGACCAGGGTGCCGTCGGGATTGTAGACCCGCTCCTTTTCGCCGTAGTTTTCCAGTTCCTCCGGGGTAACAAAATAGGCGGTGTCGAGAACGTTGTGCTGGTCGCCGGCTTTTTTGACCTCGTACAGTTCGGTCTCGGCGAAAAAGCCCTGATAGGAAAGCAGGGCCTCGTAGACAGCGCCGAGCTGGTTGATACCGAGCTGGGCGTAGGAGATGCGTCCGCGCCGGGATTTGCGGCCCGGCTGCGGCCGGGAGAGCGACATCAGTTCGATAATCCGCTGGAGGACAAAGTTGCGGATCTTAACCCGGCTCAGGATCGGGGTCTGCCGCAGATCAAAGAGGTGACTTTTGAGCGGCGCGATGCGAAAAGTGTTATGATCACTAACCTGGGCCTCGGGCAAGAGATTGCCGCCCGCCTTTTCCGGCTGCCGGGGAAAGCCGTTGTAGAGCAGGTCGAAAAGGGTATTGATTGACTGGTGGATGAAGTAGCCGTTTTTCGACTCCTCGGTGGTCAGCGACACCATTTCCAGATCGCGCAGGGATTCAAGGCTGTAGCCGAGCCGGTACTCGGGGGATTTGTCAGGCAGGTAGCCAAGCTCGGGCCGGGCTTCGATGAAGAAAAGAAAAAGCAGCCGGTACATGTAGCGCAGGCACTCCTTTGACAGGGCGGCGGCCAGTTCCCGGCCGTAGATTTTCTCGTGCAGCGCTTCCCGCAGGTACCAAACCGCCTCGTTGCCAAGCAGCTCGATGGCCTCGCGGAGCGAGTATTTCAGGTCTTCGGAAACGGCAAAGGCGTGTTTGTGGGAGTTTTCATCGAGGGTGTCGAGCAGCGGCTCGCCGCTTTCCGGGCAGACCGAATCGCAATG
>MUKC01000046.1:0-263 GCA_002049795.1 Desulfobacca sp. 4484_104
CACCGTGAAGTCGGTGTTGGACGCCACTGGCCGGAGCAGCAAGCGCCGGCGGGAACTGCCGGCTCATGTGGTGGTTTACTATGTAATCGCTTTGGCTCTGTACCTGCAGTCCTCCTACCGGGAGGTGTTGCGGTGTCTGTTGGAGGGGATTCAATGGTCGCTGCATCCCAGCGCCTGGGTCAAGGTGACGGGGAAATCCGGCATTTCCCAAGCCCGGACGCGATTGGGGGTGGAGCCGCTGCGACAACTGCATGACCAGATAG
>MUKC01000046.1:273-11019 GCA_002049795.1 Desulfobacca sp. 4484_104
GCTTGGTACCGAGATTGGCGGCTGGTGAGTCTGGACGGCAGCACGCTGGATGTAGCCGATGAGAGGGCCAACGACCAAGCTTTCGGGCGGCCGGGGGCAAGCCGGGGTCAGAGCGCCTATCCCCAGCTTCGCTTCGTCTCTCTGGTGGAAAACGGCACCCACGTGCTGTTCGGCACCCAGATGGGAGGATATGGGACGGGAGAACCGGCCTTGGCCAAAGGTGTGCTTCCCTGGCTGAGACCAGACATGCTGTGCCTGGCGGACCGCGGCATGTTCAGCTACGAACTGTGGAACCAAGCCCGAGCCACCGGTGCCGAGCTGCTCTGGAGAATAAAGAAGAACCTGGTGTTGCCTAGTGAAAAGGGTTTGCCGGACGGCTCGTATCTGAGCCGGATTTACCCCTCCCCCGGGGATCGCAGACGCGGCCTGCATGGCGTGGTGGTGCGGGTTATCGACTATCAGCTGGAAGGCGTGGCCGATTATCGCTTGATCACCACCATTCTCGACCCCGGTAAGGCTTCGGCTCCGGAGCTGGCGGCCCTGTATCACGAGCGCTGGGAGATTGACACGGCTTTGGATGAATTGAAGACCCACTTGCGGGGTGCTCGCATCGTCTTGCGGAGCAAGAGGCCGGACCTGGTGCGAATTGAAAACCCACTTGCGGGGTGCTCGCATCGTCTTGCGGAGCAAGAGGCCGGACCTGGTGCGCCAGGAATTCTACGGCCTGATGATGGCCCACTTCGCCAGCCGCGGCCTAGCAAGAGGCCGGACCTGGTGCGCCAGGAATTCTACGGCCTGATGATGGCCCACTTCGCCAGCCGCGGCCTGATGCATGAAGCAGCCCTCAAGGCGGATGAAGACCCTGACCGGCTCTCTTTTCTTCACGCCGTGCGGGTTATACGCCGCAAGCTCCCTATCTTTCCCACTATTCCCCCCAGGGGAGAGGGCGGCGTTCCATGAGAGGGTATTGGCGGAAATCTTGGAAGAGCGAGCGGTATCCAGCCGTAATCGGCGCAACCCCCGAGGGGTCAAACGCAAGATGAGTAATTTTCCCTTGCGGCGCCGCGGCTCTAAAACTATGCCCAAAATCGACCTCCAATTGGCCGTTAAGATTATTAAGTGAACAATTGTTATGAATGCTGACCCTCAGTATTTGGCAGCTTTTTTCTATTCAAGAAGGATTTTGCCATGTCCTATCTGGTCTTATTCGACACTGACCGTATCCAAGAGTATGTCTTTGCCACTCAGAAGCTGAGGGCCATTCGCGGGGGCAGCTTCTTATTGGAATGTTTGAATAGGGAAACCACTAATCTAATCGAAACCCACGTCGGACAGGAAATCTATGTAGGCGGCGGTGCCGGGGCGGCTAGATTCGCGGATTACCAAAAAGCTTTTGATTTTTGCAATGCTTTGGAAGCCCGGTATCGCCATGAGACAATCATCGCCGGAATTACTGCCTGGCTCGAGCCATTTCAGAAAGCTGAGCCATTTTGGCAATGGGTCGAGCGGGCAGAGATGCATCTTCGTCGTCGCAAGGAAGAGAAGGATCGAAGTATTCCGTTGGTTAACAATCCGTATGCCAAAGTCTGTGAGTTATGCGGTCGGCTGCCGGCCGAAGGCGACCCGGTTGAAAATAAGTTTATCTGTATGGCCTGCCGAAGACAATGGAACGAGGGCGCTGAGTATAAGCATTCCCTGATTTATAAGGCTATTGAAGATAAATCACCCTCTACCCCGATCACCTGGCCGGAAAGTTTAGAAGATATTGGCCAAGCTTCGGACCCGGAGGGCTATATCGGCCTGATCTATTCCGACGGCAACCGCATGGGGCAAAGACGCAAGACTGAGTTGAAGCAATGTAATTCTACAGAGGTCGAGACTAAGTATCGCCAGTTCAGCGAGTGTGTCGATAAAGCTACCCGCTGGGCAATGGTGGATGCTGTTATCGAATTAATGGGCGACCCGGTGGCCAATAAAATTTACCCGGTGCAATTTTTTATCACCGGCGGCGACGATATGCTGGCCGCGGTTCCAGCCCACCAAGCGGTGCCCATCGCCCTCAGGTTTGGAGAGTTGTTTGAACATTACTACGAGTCTGGTCGGAGCGGAGCGGATAGCAGAGACTGCTTCCAAGGTATGGGCCAAGGGGCTTCGGTGGCCCTCGGGGTGGCCCTGGCCAAACAGAATTATCCCTTGCATAGCCTCATCAACACTGCCCGGGAGCTACAAAAATCAGCTAAACAGATGGCCTGGAAAGAACGGGAGCAAGATGTTTCGACCATTGATTTTCTGGCCACTTCCAGTTCTTTGTTACAGCCCCTCCAGGATCAACGAGCCGAGGAACTGGAATACGATAACCTCCGGTTAACTCAGCGTCCTTATACCATTAAGGAAGCTAACATATTGGTTGAGCTAATCAGAGGGCTTAAGAGAAGCGGCTTTCCCCGGAACAAGGTCAATGATCTCTGGCGGCCTCTTTATCGGGGTCGTCTGGCCGCTTGTCTAGATTTTTTGGTCTTGCTTTCCCGGCTGTCAGATCAGGGGGGAACCCCCCCTCAACAGGCGCTGGTTAAGGTGGCTGAAGAATTTGCTCTCTCTCCCTTTCCCTGGAAACTGACGGCTGATTTTAACTATATCACTCCGCTTTTAGATCTTGCCGAACTCTATGATTTTATCAACCTTTAAGAGGAGACCAGCGAATGCCGCTCCGAGAACGCCAATTAACCATTAACTTCAGCACGCCGTTTCGAGTGGGCAGCGGCCTGGGACGCGGCCTCGGGCTGGATCACACCGCCGTGCGAGATGCCTGGGGGCTGCCGTACATCCCGGCCTCGACGCTAAAAGGTCGCCTGCGCAGCCTGTGCAAACGGGTAGCTTTAACTCTGGCGGCTACCGACCCGGTCTATAACAATATTTGTCAAACCTTGGACAACCGGGAAGCCTGTAAGCCAGCCGCCAACGAAAAACCCTGCATTATCTGTCAGCTCTTCGGTTCCCGCTTCTGGCCGGGGGCCTTGCGATTCAGCGATGGTCGGCTGTCGGAAACCCAGCAAACCCAGCGTACGGAGCTGCTTCTCCGCCAGCGCCTCCATCCCGGCAAGATTGACCCTGCTCTGGCCCAAGCCCGTACCCAGATCCGAATAAGCCGACACCGGGGAGTAGCTGAAGCCAAGTTTCTTTTTTGTGGTGAAGCATTGCCGAAAACCCTGATTTTTACCGCCCGGATCAATATCATTGGCGATCTGGCGGCGGCGGCTGAAAATCTGCTAGATTGGGGAGTGCGGCTCCTCACCCATCTGGGGGCGCAAAAATCCCGGGGACTGGGACAGTGCCGCCTTAGTTTATTATAACGGAGGGACTATGGGCTGGAAATTCAACCTGTCTTTGCAGGCCGCCGTCTGTTTGACCCAAAACCGTAGCGTCGGCAACACCCTGCCCACTCTGGATTATATCCCCGGCTCCACCTTGCGAGGTCTGCTGGCGAAGAATTATTTGGACCAACCCGGTCGTTCTGTGGATACTCAATTCCAGAACCTTTTCCTCAGCGAGGACATCTGTTATCCCAATCTCTATCCCCAAGGCGCTCGTGTCATCCCGCTTTCGGCGTTAACCTGTAAATATCACCCCGGCTTCGGGACCGACAATAAGGCCCATGGCGCGGTCGACGGGGTTCTACCCTGGCTGCGCGACTTGCTGACCAATAAAGCTCAACTAGAACCAAGCGCCGATTACTGCGGAGTAGAAAGTTGCCGCGCCCCGCTAGACCGGCTAAGTGGGTATTATATCATCAATGATAATAGAGAAGAACAACAGGTCGCGGTCCGCAAAAGACTTATGGCCCGCACCGCCATCTTAGAGAGCCGTGAGGTAGTGAAGCCCGGAGCTCTCTATACCCTGGAGGTCTTGGAAGAAGAGCAAGAATTTGCAGGTGAGGTTTCCGCGCCTGACAACATAATCCAACAGCTTCAAGAATTTATAGCCTCCCACCTGCATGGGTGGATAGGCACCGCCCGGAGCCGAGGGTTGGGGAAGGTAAAGCTGTCGATGGATGAGGAAAATGATGATCGCTGTTACCCCATGGCTGAGCGTTTGTCAGGATTTAACCGGAAGCTGCATGGGGATGGGCGGATGAGCTGCTTCAGCCTCACCCTGGAGAGTGACGCCATCGTTCTGGATGAGTTGCTGGGCTATAGAAGCCGGCCCCTGATTAGCGACTTACAAATGGCGGCCTCCACTCCGGAAGCCGAAATATTGAACAATTTTGAGCTGCTGGCTGCTTGGACCAGAGTCCAACGGGTGACGGGTTGGCAGGCTGCCTGGAAGCTGCCCAAACCCGAGGAACAGGCTATCCGCCGGGGTTCGGTGTTTGTCTATGGCCTGAGAAATGGCGGACAAACTCTTATCGATAATCAGGCCAATTCCCTGGTTGCTTTTTTAACCCAACTGGAAGAGAAGGGCTTAGGGGAGAGACCTACGGAAGGATTCGGGCGATTGCGGGTGTGCGACGAATTTCATTGGGAGAATGAACGGAAATGAACACCGATGCTCTAGTTAAAAGTTTACTGGAACGAACCCACGATATGGTAGTGGTGCAGGCCTGTAAGTTCTTTAAAAAGCACCGTCGCCTTGAAAAAATTAAATCAAGCCAGATGAACGTTTTAAGATCCGAATGGGAGAAAAGCAAAGATTTGTCATCATTGGAAGAGAACCTGAAAGAATTTCTCAAGCATCAGGAGAATCGGGACGAAAGGATAGGCGTTACCGGGTGGAAAAAACTGGCAACGGCCCTGCAAACCTCTTTGTTGCAGCTTCACGACACAGTGGCGGGTGACTTGGCCGATGTATTAAAAAAAACCAGCGAAAAGGCAACCGCGGTTTCGGTTCAAGAGGCTGATTCAATAAAATATTTCTTTGAAGACCCAGTCGCTGCGGTCAAAGAGCAACGGGTGTTGGACGCCAAATATTATCTGGTCAAGAACTTCCTGGCCTGCCTGTACGCCCTGCACCGGGCCCGGGAGGTGCTGGAGAGACCTCTCAGTTCAGGTGAACTTTATTCTCAGGGGGATTGCCATGTTGACTTTTGAAAAACTGGAGAATCGCTACTGTCTCACCGGTACCCTGATCCTCAAGCAGGCCATGCATATCGGCAGCGGTGACAGCGATGCTGAGATCGACTCCTTGTTTGTTAAAACCCAGGACGGGCGACATTATATTCCCGGTTCGTCTTTCCGGGGGGCGCTGCGCAGCACCGTGGAGAGGATAATCGGTGTTTTAATTCCTAACGATGGCAGTTGTTGCTTGGACCCCGGAAGTTCGCTTACCTGTCCCTCCGGTAATCGCAATAAACAGAAACAGATGAATGATTATATTGCTGCCCCAGGAAGAAAAGAGAAGGATATTTGTCAGAAAATCACTGCCGAACTCTGTCAGACCTGCAAGGTTTTCGGTTCCCCTTTCCTATCGTCGCGCGTCCGCCTCGCCGATCTGTATCCGGTCAATAATAGCAAGCCAGAGGGCCAGAAGCGTTTTGGCGTGGCCATTGACCGGGATACCGAGACCGCTGCCAAGGGCCTGCTCTTCACCTATCAGGTGGTGGAACAAGATGAAAGGTTCGATTTCGAACTCTGGGCCGAAAATATGACCGAGGAAAACTGGGGTGTTCTGGGTATCGGCCTGTTAGAACTATTATCAGGCCATTTTTGGATCGGCGGTAAGAAAAATGCCTCCGGGCTGGGTCAATGCCAGCTCCTGGAAGATGACTTGCAGTTGGATTATTTCAAGGACTCTACCGGTCTGAAAAAATATCTAACTGAGCAACAATGGCCCGAACGGAAGAGCGCCAATCAGGTGAAGCAGTTTATTACCGACAAAGTAAAAGCCCTGCTTTCCCGAACGGCGGCCTGAGGGAGAACCGGACCATGCTTAAACGACTAGTCAATGAATGCCGGTTTACCTTGACCATCACCACCAAAGGACCGTTTATCATTCGGGAAGGCCGCCTAAAAAGGCCTGAAACTCCAGAAGAAAAAGAGAAAAAGGTTAGAGGCGACCCGGACAGCCTCCCTATCCGCCAGGTCTGGCATGATGACCGCCGGGATTTTGATAAGAGCCAACCTTATTACCTCCCCGGCACCTCCCTTCGGGGGGTAATGCGCAGCCACCTGGAGCGCATCGTCCGGTCGGCGGTGCCAGACCGGCTATTGTGTTGCGATCCTTTGGCGCCAGAGAATGCTCTTGATCAAGGGTGTAGCTCCTGGCTGGACAATCATAAAGGGCAGGGAACGGGATACGCCTATAAACATTCCTGCGTGGTTTGCCGACTGTTCGGCTCCACCGCTCAGGCCAGCCGCATCCGCATTGCCGACAGTCCCCCGGTGGAGGTCCCGGATGATAAGATGAGTTACCGGGATCACATCGGCATCGACCGCTTCACCGGCGGGGTTTGCTCCGGGGCCAACTTCCGGGACCTGGTCATCGAAGAAGGGGTATCTTTCAAAAATGAGATCATTGTCCGCAACTTCGAGCTCTGGCAGTTAGGCTTGCTGGCTTATGTCATCCGGGATTTCTACTGCTGGGAGGACGGCCTGATTCGGCTGGGTTATGGCAAATCCAAAGGCTACGGCCAGGTGCAAGGGAAAGTGGGGGATATTTTCATCTCATATTACGGTCAATCCGCCTCGGGGCCGTCGAGGCGGTTAACAGATCTAGGGGAGGCCTTATCCGCCGAGGAGCAGACCCGTTATGACCTGAAACCCGGAGGCAGCACCGCCGTCGATCTGCTGGTTGAACCCTCTCAGGAACTTTACCGGACCACCTGGAAGGTTAGGGACAACGAGGCCTTCTGGACGGCTGCCGCCCAAGCCTGGAGCAATCACCGAAACAACTTTAAATCCTTAGAAAAATTGCGGCCTACAAAGGCGGCAGATGCTCCTCCTAAGAATGAGCAGGCCAATGAGGAGGAGCAGTCATGAACGTGGGATACTGCATCGGCGTCAAATCTGACGATTTGGCGTCGCACTTTACATCTAACACCGGCTGGACATATATGCTCCTGCAAGGACCTGGCGACATCTGGTTTACCTGGTTTAAATCCCACACCTCCTGGGCTGATTGGGACCAGGGGGTGGTCTTTGGGAAAACTGCGGAAATGCGCTGGCGGAAACGTCGGGGAGGGTTATTTCACCTGGTGCTGGTAACCACGGAGGAGCTGCCGGCGGGTTTTAAGTTGGTTGGGACCGCTGAGCATATTGAGACAAAATCGGTTTACTTATGGGGCGAAAGGGTTTTTACTCCGGACGATAAGCCTACCGCCACCTGGGTGGAGGGCCGCATCCCGCAGATCATCAACGATCCTCGGGGCTATCCTCTGAACACCCGACCGAATCAGAGACCTTGTCGGGTGGCCTTGAAGGTGGAAATTTTGGAACTTCTTCGGCCAGCCTCAACGTCTCCAGGCCCTTTTGACCCCACACCTCCCCGGCGATTGGAGCGCTACCTCAGGGTGGTGGACGTTCCCGGAGGCTCGTCATGAGTAAGTTTATCAATCCTTATAATTTTGTCCCCCTGCCAGGAACCGTCCCCCGGCAGCCAGTGGAAACCACTCCCGGGTGGGCCAGCTTGTCTCCCGGCGGTCACAGTGGTTACCTCCAAGTTGCTATTATTACCCTGACCCGCTTGTTTATTCCCAGTCGGATACCGGCTGACTTGGACTTTGACGTTACCAACGACAAGCATAAAGAGAAAAATCACCCTGTCTATAAGAAGTTTATTTACGACCTCAGCCGCCAAACCAAATTAATTCCCGGCACTTCCGTCAAAGGGCCGGTGCGTGCCGTCATGGAAGCGCTGAGCGACTCCTGCCTGGGTCTGTTCGGCGGGAAATATAAAAAAGATCGTAAGGACAAAAAACGGCAGTTAGACTATAGCAACAAAGCGCCGTCAGAAATTATTCCCGGCCGTTGCCGGCTCCGGGCTGCGGCGGGCGGGCCGGTTACCGATCCTGCTGACGGCCTCTGCGTTTGCTGTCGGCTTTTCGGCATCGTCGCCGGCGGCGGCGCTGAACCCGAACCCGGCGATTATACCGCCCTGCAAGGACGACTCTCTTTTGAGGATTTTTTTCTGGCCGATACGTCCCGAGAGAAAATCTCCACAACTTCGATTACCCTGCCAGAACTGTCCGACCCCAAACCCTGGCACGCCTCCTTTTATCTAGACGGCAGCGGCAATATTCGGGGCCGGAAATTCTACCTACATCATGAACCGGTTGGTCTCCATACGAGGACCAAAACCAAGCGTAACTGTACCATCCGGGAATCCATCCGGCCCGGGGCCTGCTTTTCGGGCCGTATTCGGTTTACTAATCTTACTGCGCCGGAATTGGGCCTGCTGTTGTGGGGTTTGGAACTGGACGACCTGCCCCCCTTTGCTACCGATGGCACCCGAACCCCAGACCTGCGGGCCCATAAGCTGGGCATGGGCAAACCCCTGGGCCTGGGGAGCGTCAAGATCCAGGTCACCGGGCTGGCCCTGGTAAAGGCCGAACAGCGCTATGCTGCTTTCTCCTGGCCCCAGGAGGGTCAGGCCACCCTGGAAACGCCCCTTGAGGGAAAAGGACTACGCCAAGAAGTGCAAAAATTTAAAGCGCGGTGGGCTAAGGATGCCTTCCAGGACCACGAGCCACTCCGCACCTTGCTGACCTTTCCAGGCAGCCGGGCTAACGCGATACATTATCCTAATAATGACTGGTTTAGGGATTGCGGCCACATCGAGCTGCCGCGGGATGGCGTTTTGACCGATCCCTGCCCGCCGTCTGGTCTGGACACTTCTATGGTACCGCCAGAACTCGACGAGCCGCCCCTTAAAGCCAAGACCGGGGCCGCTGCTAAGATCAAGAAAGCTAAGCAAGCAAAAGCCGATCTCAAGGAACTGATTGTTCCGGTTATGGAGATCACCACCCAAGGCGTCCGAGTTGAGGTCGAGGGGCAATCCCTGATAGTTGCCGGGATTAGCCCTTATTTAGGAGTTAAGCCTCAAGACCGCATCAAAATCCGCCTCATCCCGAGACCGGATGGACGGTTAAAAGCAGCATTCAAAGGTATCGTAAGCTAAACAAGGAGACGACATCATGACCGTGCAGGTATTCGTCACCGTGGGCACCTCGGCTCTGAGTAAGTTTCTACCGAATGGCTGGCAGAATAAAGAGACGGACTTAATTAAAAAACTACGCCGAGGCAACAAGGTTTTTTTCGATATCTGTAAGGACGATATGATCCAGAAAATTAAAGACAGGTTGAATTCTTACGAGGGCGACACTGATACCCGGGGCTTTGAGCGCTATACCGCCGAACTTGGCAGCCTTCTGGCCATGAAGCGGCAAGGGGATATGCTTGATAATAATCCTGCGAACAACCAGATCATTTTATTGCATACGGACACCATCGAGGGACAGCTTTGCGCCGAAGTTCTGGAACAGACTATAGAAAACACAGCCGCCGGGAAGGCTGCTCTGGCTTCCCAGGCGCAAGTCAAGCGAATTGATTCCCTGTCGGTGGAAAAACCAGAAACTTTTAAGACCGGTTTAGAAAACTTGAAGACGCTGGTGCAGACTTGGTGTAGGGAAAATCCTAACGGAAAGAAAATCTTTAATATTACCGGGGGTTATAAAGGGGTCATCCCTTACGCTACCATCCTGGCCTGGGATTTTAATATGCTTGTTTGCTATCTCTATGAGGGAAGCAAAGAGCTTATTAAAATTGCGAGACCAACAGATCCCTGGAATCCGATATTCTCACAGGTAGTGGCAAGCACAACATTTCCACCAGCGGAAAGAAGAGTCAGGGTACTTGAATGAATAAACAACAAGCCCAAAAAACCTTTGACTGGACTCTCAAAGATTGGGAAGATACGAAAGTATCTAACAAAAAAGAATTGCTCAAGACCTTGCTGAAGGAAAAAACATGGGAGGAAATTGAGCAACTTGACGCTATTCGCGCCCTGGCCTGGGGATTCAAGACAACCCAACAATGTTATTTCAATGATATAATGCCCTCCGAGCAATACTGGGATCATTATCGTAACACCCTATTCGATTGGTTGAAAATTTGTGTATCGTCAAAACCAGACAAAGGCTATTATTTCAACACCCGTATCTTAAAAGGAAAATGCGCCACTGCCCAACATTCACTTGACAGGGAAACCTGCATTAAAGAGTTAATAAAAGATGATGAGAAACTGGACAAATTCTTCTTCTATCCCCCCGAAAACCGGGTGCTGGATAAAGAAGGCGAACTGCACCTTCGCTTTCTTATCACCTGGTTCATCCGCCGCTATGATCTGGGGACGGCTTGGTGGCTAATCCGAAAATTGGCCCGGCATTTACCGTCCGACAAAGTCCACCCGGACGGGGTGGGTCTGAAAGCATCCTGCCGTTGGTACTTCTGGCGCCTTCTCGGCTTTTTGGGGATTTTTTTGATTGTGTTGCTGCCGGTCTGGCTCGGTTATGATCTCCCTCCTTTTTTTCTTGCGACCCAGGTTTCGGGGTCACATGGAAGTATCCAATCTCTGCTATTTAGAATGTGGTATCAGCTCGTTATAGTAGTGGTATTTCTTTTCTTCATAGTCGTTTCTTTTATGGTATGTTCCAACTCATCTTCTACAGTCATAGACGCCAAACCATGGATAAGTAGTTGAAATTACGTTCTCAGAGGGTGATTCTGGGAAAAATGCGGTGCCATCAAAATAGCCATG
>MUKC01000047.1 GCA_002049795.1 Desulfobacca sp. 4484_104
TCCACTCCAAGGCCCGTTTGATGGTGATCAGAATGGTCTCCCGGCGGAAGGGTTTGGTGATGAAGTCATAGGCGCCTTTTTGCACCGCCTCGTCAGCGGTCTCAATGGTGCCATAGGCGGTGATGATGATGATCGGGATATTTGGATCTGCTTTCTTAGTGATTTCAATGACGTCCATACCGTCCACCAGAGGCATTTTGAGATCGGTGATTACCAGATCAAAATGTTCATCCTGTAGGAGTTTGGTTACCTCCAATGAGTTGTTGGTGGTGACGACTTCATAATCGGTCTTATCGGTGATCACGGTCTTCAGCAATCTTAGCATATTGGGTTCATCATCGACGACTAGTATCCGCTCTGACATGTGGTCCTCCTAAGTTACTGCGGCTTATAAAAATGATCCGATGCCGGGGGGTTGGTATTGCTGAGCCTCCGCTTCGCTGGAGATGGGGGCCGCCTCAGACTCCGCCCCGGAAAATACCGGCAGATAGACTATAAAGGTAGTGCCATGTTTATCAGGGTATTCCTCCTCCGGGTAGCTGTTACAGATGATTTTACCGCCGAATTTGGTGATAATACCATAACTCATGGACAGACCCAACCCAGTGCCTTCTCCGGTCTTTTTGGTGGTAAAAAATGGATCAAAGATCTTGGCTTGCGACTCTTTGGGGATACCTACGCCAGTATCGCTGAATTCAATAGCCACCCGGTTCTTGGTGGTAAGCCTGGTCTTGATCCTTAGTAAACCACCACCCTTCATGGCATCGACGGCGTTGTTGATCAGGTTAATAAAAACTTGCTGCAATTCATGGGGATCGCCTTTGACCCGCGGCAGATCGGGGGTAAGCGTCGCTTCCTGATGAATTTTTTTGGTCATTAGATTATTCTTCATCAACGCCAAGGTCTTCTCCAGAATTTCGTTAATATCGGTACTGGCTTCGACCCGTTCCGGAGCCCGGGCAAAGGTCAAGAGATTCTCGACGATCTTTTTACATTTCAGTCCCTCTTCCTCGATCACCTGGAGAGTCTCTTGGATTTCGGGTAGTTCGGCGGTCTTGTCCAGCAAATATTCGGTAAAACCCAGGATCACCGCCACCGGATTGTTGATTTCATGGGCAACCCCGGCCGCCATGGTCCCCAGCGAGGCCAGTTTCTCCATATTGATCAGACGGTCCTCCATGGTCTTGCGGCCGGTGACATCCCGGGAAATTATTTCATAAACAAAAACCTGACCCTGCTCATCTTTTAGTCCGACGATACTGGTGGAAAACCAGAACTCCTTGCCCTTTACCGTCACGGGATGACGTTTGCTGCGCGTCACACCGGTGTTTTTAACTTCCTGTAACCATTCCATATGAAAGTCGGCTGACTTCTTATCGAAAATATCATAAAAAGTCTTGCCGATAAAATCTTCCGGTCTGACCTCGCGTTGAGCCGCGCTAGCCTCGGGCTTGCCGCTCAGCGAACGGGCCAGGGAAAACAGGCAAGCAGCACAACGGTTAATAGATTGAATGCAGCCCTTATCGTCCACCGAATAAATCAGATCTGCGGCATTTTCCACTAGCCCCTGATAACGGGCTTGAGACCTTTGTAATTCCTCGGTCTTGAGGTTGACCTCTTCCTCCAGGGTAGCGGTAAATTGGCGCTCATATCGATAATTCAACAAGACCACGCTGCTGAGCAGCACGAAAACGCCAATGATCACCTGAATCAGGAATTGGCGCCGATAAATGGTGTGGACCACGCCTTCCACTTCGCTGACCGGGGCCACTACCGCCACCGACCAATAATTTGCTGGACCCGCGGTTGCCGCCAGATGGGAGCCGCTTAATTTCACCGGCGCATAGGCGATTAGTTTCTGAATAACCCCCGCCTCACCCCGATGCCAGCCCGAGATATAAGTGCCCCAACCTTCCTGGCCGGTCAGCATTTTTTTGCGTTGAATTTCATTGATAGCATCAAAAGAGATCGCCGGCATCCGAGCCTTGCGGACCGTAAAGGCATTTTTGCCGATAAAATCCTGTTCCGGGTGGCACAAAAAGGTCCCCTGGCTGTCCATGATCCAGGCATAGCCCGTCTTGCCGCTTCTGATCTCAGAGGTAAATTTATGCGCCAGATAGTGAACATCAATATAAAAAGCCAGCACCCCGGACCAGTTCCCCGAGGGATGGGGATGGCTTTCGTCCACCGATTCCTCATAGGTGGGCTTGGCCATGATCATGATCAGTCGGCCGAAATAACCGGGCAAATTAGTCATTATCGGACTGTTATACACTCGCCCCTGATTTTCTGGCTGCTGAGCCCATGCAAAATAGGGGATGTCTTTAAAGGAGCCGGTAATGATGTGCTCCAGGCTGCGTTCATCTACCAGAAAGGCCTTATTGCCTTCCCGATTTATCCGGCGGATCTCCACTACCCCTTCTTCCCGGACACTGGAGAGGGTGACTCGCATGCGGTTGGCCCAGGTGAGCTCCTCTAAGTACTGAACTGAAGCAGAGTGATTAAGAATCCGCAATTCCCGTTTCAGAAATTCGATGTCCTGTTCCAGCAGACTGGCAGTATGCTGAGCCAGGACCAGTTGCTGCTGATTAAAATCCTCTTTGACGATCTGGAACATCTGACCGGCGGACTTAAATCCCAAATAAATGCTGATGCCTAACAGCACCAAGACCCCGATCAGAATCACTATTATGGCATAGCGGGACAATAAAAAAGAAAAACGTCGCATCTTATTGTTTTTCATCTGGTTTAACATGTTCTTGCAAAAAATCCTTGATGTACCAGTCGACAATGCCATCCGAAAACATCACCATATCCAGTTGCTTGGTGTACAGGGTGAGTTTACCTAACAACCTTAACCGACAGGCCATTGCTTCAGCCGGATACTTAGCCAGCCGGGCCTCAAGATGGTCGCCCTGGCGCTGATAATGCAGATGCAGATGATCAATAATGGTTTCGATGAGCCGCACCCGCCGTTCCCGGCGTTCGGGAGTGGAGCCCCCACCCTGAAAGTTAAAGGTTAGATAATTATCGTTGATCTGGTCGCTGACGTAGGCTTCGACAGTAGAAAAATGATAACCCAAATGAATGCTAAAATTCATGTAATTCTTTGATAATATTAAATAACTCTGATCCCGATAGGGAGCCGCACCCTGAGCCACCTCAGCATCAGTATTGACAAAGACGGAGGCGAAACTCTTCACTCCGGTGGGCTTGGCCTGGGGCCAGCGCATGGCTGCCAAGCCCTCCCAGAAGGCCCGAAAGGGGATGGAAAGAATCTGTGGCGGCCGTACTTTGCTCCTGAAGCTCCTTTTTAGGCCACCGCCCAAATCCAGGATAGCCACCTTAAAAGGCAACTCTGATTCCAGCTCTACTACCCCCTGTTGATTCTGCAATTCGCCTTCGGTCAGTTTGAACATTTCCCGCATGGAGACTTCATGGGCGAACCGGACAATGTCGTGGATGGTCTGACAGTGGACGGGCGTAAAGGTGGGGTCCTGGGGGTTGACCAGATTGAGCGGCACCACCTTTTTGACCAGGGTTTTCAGGGTCTGGAAGACCTGGGTCTCGGCCAGATCGTTGCCTTTGCCTCCGGACGCTTCCAAAAGTTCCGGGACTACGCCGTCGTAAATATTGTTGTAATAGGCATCTACCGTCACCACCTGACCGGGGCTTAAGACCTGGGTCGCCCGGCCGGTATTGATGATGGTGGGAATCTGGAATTCCCGGGCCAAGAGCGCCATGTGGCCGGTGGGGCTGCCGGTATCAGTGATAATCGCCGCGGCATCGGGCATGACCGTAACATACTTGGGGGAAGTATGGCGGGCGACCAACACCCCACCGACAGGGAAATTTTTTAGATCCTGGTCCTGGCGCACCATCACTACCGGCCCGGAGCCTACCCCCCGGCAGACTACCGTACCCTGCTCCAGCAGCACCGGATAGTCTCTGACCAGGCGCGGCCGCGGTTCCGCACCCTTGGGAGTCGGCATCTTGAGGGGCCGGCACTGCAGCAGCCATAATTTATCCTCCGCATCCAAGGCCCACTCGACATCCTGAGGCTTGCCGAAGTGAGACTCCAGCAATACCGCCCACTCCATCAGTTGAGTAATCTGGGACTCGTTCAGACAGGGAGCCTTGACCTGCTCCAGGGGCACCGGCACTTCCTTAACGCCACCTTCAGGGACGCTGACCAGCATCTCCGGCTTGGGCGGGATGATCTGTTTGACGATCTGCCCCAGCGGCTGATACGCGGCCAGATAGTGGTCCGGGTAGACCCGGCCGCTGACTGCATATTTTCCCAGGCCCCAGACCGCGTTGATCAGCGCCACTTCCTGGTCGGCCAGCTCCGTCTGGCGAGTGAAAAGCACGCCGCTGGCCTTGGATTGCACCATGGGCAAAACCATGACCCCCATGGCCATCTCTTCTTCTCGGAAGCCCTTATTTTTGTAGTAAAATAAAGCCCGGGGCGTGAATAGACTGGCGACAATATCTTTATAGCGGGCCGCCATGTCGGTAGCCGGAACGTTCAGATAGGTGGCATATTGCCCGGCAAAGGTAAAGGTTAGATCTTCGCCCACCGCACTGGAGCGCAAGGCCAGCAATGGCCGCGTGCCGAGCCGGTCGGCCAAGTGATCATAAGCCGCGAGCATCGCGCTCTCTAATTCCGGCGGCATATGCGCGGCATTGATCATCTCTTTGAGGTCCTCGCTCACCCGGGCCAGGCTGTCCAAGTTGTCCAGGCGCCACTGTTTTAAGGTCGCGGTAATCCGTTCTCCCAGTTGATTGTAATCCAGAAAAAATTTGTAGGCATAACTGGAGACCGCAAAGCCCGGCGGCACTGGCAGCCCCAGCCGGTTTTTGATCTCGGCCAGGTTGGCGTTTTTGCCGCCTACCACTTCAATCATGCCGACGTTCAGGTCCTCAAACCCGATTACCAGCGGGGCTTCCGGAATTTCCCAGCGCCGCTGCAGCACTGCCTCTACTTCGGCCATAATCTGGGTTAAGGCCTGGGCCAGGTCCTGATAGCGCTGGCCGCCCATCTGGTTCAGGGCCTCGACCAGTGCCGTGGTTTCCTGCCGGAGCTGATTTATGGCGGCCAAAATATATTGATAATCAAAGAGATAATCCCCGGAGAGCTTTTCTTCCATGTCGGCCATCAGGGCCAACACCTGGTTATTGGCGTGCAGCAAACGCTGAAAATGGGCGTGCTTTTCCGCTAAGGGGGATAGAGGTTCCGCGCCCCGCGCCGCCCCGGTGATTAGTTGCCAGGCACGTTTAAGAGCTGTAACCATGGCCCTGAGTGGCCTTAACCAAGAATTTGAAAAGATAATCAACTAGCGCTAAGTAAACTATTTTTAATAAAATTTTAGCCTTTATGGGACTAACTGTCAAGAAAAGGGCCGGACCCGAGGGCGCGTCTACCAGGGGAAGCGTTTTGGGAGTCTCTGGAGGAACTGGCTGGGGGCAGGGGCTCGGGGCCGATGCCCCCAGGGGTTTGAGCTTTAGGGACTGGAAATTAATACCGGCATGCCCATCAGCGGCCAGATGAAGTAGACAAACAGTGCCAAAACTACCATTAACACGACATTACCGATCCAGCCCCAGGTGAAGAACTCGCCGGTGGTAAACTGTTTGCTTTCATAAGCGATAGCGTTCGGGGCCGCGCCGACCAACAGGTTGAACGGCATCCCGGCCACCACCAGCGAGGCAAAGAGAACGACATGGGGTGCTACCCCTAAATACTTGGCAATTACCAGGGATACGGGGAGAGAAATGGCAATTGCCGCCACATTCATGATGAAGTTGGTCATCATCAGCACGAAGAAGGAGATGCCGAGCACAAATACCAGCCAATGCGCTTGTTGGAACATGGTCAGCCAGTGAACCGCCAGCCACTGCGCGGCTCCGGTCTGCCAGAGGCAGAAGCCAATGCTCATCGCACCGCCGAACAGCAGGATGATATTCCAGGGAATGGCCTCCAGATCCTCAATGGTGAGCGTTCTGGTCAGAAAGAAGGCCAGGGTGGCGATTAATACAATCCCAGCCCGGCTGAAAGGCTTATATCCCATCTTCGGCAGAAATGAGTTGAGCATAAAGAGCAATACAATGAAGGCTACCATGCAGATAACGAAATATTCTTTAGTGCTCATGGGGCCCAGTTCTTTGGACAGCTCTTTGGCTTTTTCCCGCAGCCCTTCAATGCGCGGTCTCTCGGGGCGAAAAATTACCATAATTACCAGATAAAGCAGGAAGACCATGATCCAGCCCACGGGGAACATATAATAGGACAGCTCGAAAAATCCGACATTATAACCGGTAAACTCCAGGAACATGCCCGAGGCCGCCACCCCCCGGGCGGCGCCTAAATAAGTGACGATAGAGCCGGCCCCGGCGATCCAGGCCATGCCAATGAACAACCCCTTCCCGAACCGGGTAGGCTGGTCTGTGGGATTATAGAGGGAGTTAATGGCCAGCAGCAAGGGAAAGATGGCCGCCGCCACCGCGGTGTGGGCCATTAGATGAGTCATGGCCGCGGTGACCACGAAGGCCCCTAAATAGATCATGCTGGTCCGTTCGCCGACTATATCCAGCATCTTGTAAGCCATGCGCTTGGTCAGCCCCACGGCGCTGAAGGCCATACCGATAACCACCGAACCGAAGATAAACCACACCGAGGGATCAAAAAAGTCACCCAGGGCCTGTTTGGCCGGCCTTATACAAAAGAGCGCCTGAACCACACCGATGGCGATAGAAGTAGCCCCGATGGGCATTACCTCAAAGACCCACCAGACACCGGCCATCAGAAAGAGGCCGATAGCCAGTTTACCCTCCCAGGAAAGCTTGAAAACCTTACCTGCCGGATCAACGGCATCCGGCAGAGTCTCGACTAAATAAAAAAGCGCAAATAACCCTGCTCCTATCAGAATAAACACAATACGCCGCCAGTTTATCCGCACCCTTACCGGGGCCAGTCTAATCTCTTCCGGCATCTCCGGCAGGCCTTCGCCGACCGGCATTCTTTCTTTTTCTTCTGCCATTAGGTATCCTCCCTCCATCCTTCCAGAACCGATAACCCACGCATCTTCACGGCTGACTGCATAAGTGGCCCCGCCTAAAGGGAAATATGCAGATTTACGGATGGGCGGTTGGGCAAAATCAGTCTCCCAGCACCATCCCGGAAATTTCGGTGAACAGCTCACTGAGGCGAATTATTCCCACCACTTTGTTATCCTGGAGCACCGGCATCATGCCGACATTCTCTTTGATCATTAGGAAGATGGCCTTGGCGATAGGACTTTCCGCCTCCACCGTGATCTTGATGGGGCTCATCACCTCACTGACCGGCTTCTGCGCCTCTTGTTTCATGTTGGGCCCGAACAGCTCTCCCAACAACACGGTAAGACTGACATCCTGTTTGACCAACACAGTTTCTTTGAGGAATCGGGGTTCCAGACCCTTGATAATGTCTCTCAGGGTTAAAATACCCATAAGCTGGTATTTTTCATCGAACACCAGCACCGCCCGGGGTTCAAACACCCCTTCAAACTTAATGGCCGTCTCCCGGACAATGGCCATGGCCTGACGCAGGCTGAACCAGTAGGGGATATGAGGATAATCCTCCAACCGGATCATCAGGTCTTTAACTTTGGTCTTATTCGGCATGGGCTCCTCCGCTAACCTAGGACGTTGCATTTTGTTACATTTATCACAAGAACTGATTTTTGTTTGTAGTGCAAATACTTTAAAATGTCAAGGATTTCTTATGGCGAGATTTAACTTAAGGCATTTTTATTTTGACAAAGATGCGGTCTACGTGTAATAATTCACATAATTTTGTCCGGCTCAGGAGAATGCCATCATGGTCACACCATCCCGTTCCTTTTTACAATGCCTGGTCCTGGCCCTAGTTGCGTCCACAGTTTGGGCCAGCAGTGTCGGGGCGGCGCCAGCGGCCGTGCCGGGGGATCGTCTCAGCCTGTCCGGGGCCATTAACAATCCTCAGGGCAAGGGCGTCAAAGAAGTGGAAGTGGAGGTGCTGGTAAATGGTCAACCGGTGCTCCAGGAGGGCGAGGAGGCTGTCGCCACCGGCAGTCAGGGCACCTTTGTGGCGGAAGTGGCGTTGCCGGCCGGTACCTTGCCGGGGTCTGAAGTGGCGGTCAAGGCCCACAAACCGTGCTGGCGGTCCATTGCCCCTACTCCGGTCAAACTGATCGAGGTCGGCACCGACCAGGAAGGCAATCGGCTATACCAGGCGCACCAGCAGTTTACCCTGTATCGTCAGGTCACCCCGGCCTTTTGGCTGGCGACCCTGACGCTGCTCTTGGTTTATGGCATCATCGCCGCCGAACTGATGCACCGTACCCTGGCGGCGCTCTTGGGCGCGGCGTTAATTCTATTTATTAGCTATACCGCCGGAACCTTCGATAAAAGCTACTTTATTTTGGGCTTCGAGGATGCCATGCAGGCCATTGACATGAATGTCATTTTCCTGCTCATGGGCATGATGATCATTGTCGGGGTGCTGAAAAAAACCGGTCTGTTCCAGTGGCTGGCCTTTAAGTCCTACGCCATGGCCCGGGGCAATGTCTTTATCCTGTCCTGCATCCTGATGGTGGTTACCGCAGTCTGCTCAGCTTTCCTGGATAATGTCACCACCATGTTGCTGATGATCCCGGTGACCATTGAGATCGCCATTACCCTGAAGATCAATCCCATTGCCTTTCTGATCCCCGAGGTCTTTGCCTCCAATGTCGGGGGCACCGCCACCCTGATCGGCGACCCGCCCAATATCCTGATCGGCTCCTATGCCAAACTCAGCTTTGTGGATTTTGTCATGAACCTGACCATTATTGTCGCCGTCTGCCTGGCAATCTCCTTAATCTATTACGTTTACTGGTACAAGAAAGATTATCTCAAGGCGGAAATCAAGGATGTGGGCCGCACTATTGATTATCTGCGGGAAGAGTACAAAATCACCAACAAAAAATTGTTAACCATGGCCTTAGGTCTCTTGGGCTTTACCATCTTTCTGTTCATTATCCACGGCGTCCTGCACATGGAGCCTTCCATTGCCGCCCTGACCGGGGCCATGCTGCTGTTGGCCGTCAGTCGCGTCGATATTGTCGAGATGCTGGAGCATGAAGTAGAATGGCCTACCCTGATATTTTTTATGGCCTTGTTTATGGTGGTGGCCGGGGCCGAAGAGACCGGCCTGATCCAGGTTATCGCTGAATGGGTGGCCCAGGTTTCCCGGGGGTCGCTGGTAGTGGCGGTGTTGATGGTACTATGGGTTTCAGCCCTGGCCTCGGCGGCCATCGACAATATTCCCTTCACCGCGACCATGCTGCCGATTATTGCCTTTCTCAACCAGACCATTCCGGGCGCGGACAGCGGGGTGCTGTGGTGGGCTTTGGCCCTGGGGGCCTGCTTGGGCGGTAATGGCACCATGATCGGGGCTTCGGCCAACGTGGTCACCGTCGGCCTGGCCGAAAAGGCCGGCTATCACATATCTTTTCTGTACTACATGCGGGCCTGCTTTATCCCGATGTTGATCACCATCATCCTCTGTTCGGCGTATCTACTGATTTTTGAGGTTTAATAAGTTCCTGTCCGGAAATCTAGTTATATTGCCCTGGTAAGGGGGACGGGTTAA
>MUKC01000159.1 GCA_002049795.1 Desulfobacca sp. 4484_104
ATGCTGCTCAGCGGCGCCAATGTGTTGATCATGCGCAACCCCCATGCGGTAAAACTGACTGAAGAAATTATTGACGAGTTGATGTAGATTGTAACGTTATATTGCTAAAAAAGTAGGCACGAAGCCTGCAGGAGGAAAAGATTATGTCCAGAATAGTTATTGGTGCGGGTATCCGCGGATCTCACGCGGTAGTTGACCGGGTCGAAGGGAAAGTCAATGCCGCCATCGAAAAATATGGTGCGGATAAAGCGGTTGGTTTGCCAAATACCGCGCCAACCATCTATGGCATCACCGGCATAAAAGTCGAGACCTTAGGCGACATGCCCGCAATAATCAAAAAATGTCGCGAGCTGCTGGCGGAAGTGCCGGCGGAAGACTGCTGGCTGCCCTATCTTGGCCCGGGGCTGGATTCCGGCATGGCTACCTGCTTTGCTTTCGATCTTGAGGAAGCACTCAAATACCTGGAAGATCCCTGCCCTTACCTGCCATCCAAAGAAGATCCGGAAGAAACCGATGCCGACATCTGGCTGGGTGCCGCCGACGATATTATCCTGCGGAAGCGCGGGGTGGAATTCGTTGATGGTTCAGCTCCCGGTTTTGCCGCTGTGGTCGGTGCCGCCAAGGATGTGGAAACCGCGGTCGCCATTGCCAAGGAGCTGCAGGAGAAGAGCATCTATGTGTTCATGGCCAGTCATAGCCCCAATGGGGTTTCCTTTGCCCAGCAATTGCATGAAGCTGGCGTCCAGATCGGCTGGAATACCCGTCTGGTACCTTTTGGCTATGACCACTCAGCCGCCATCCATGCCATTGGCTTCGCTGTCAAAGCAGCCTTGACTTTTGGTGGCCAGACCCCTGGGGACCATGTGGGCGTACTGAAATATATTAAGAATCGTATCTTTGCTTTCATCCTGGCCCTTGATGAGGTTGTTGATGAACAGTACGCTGCCGCCTGTGGGGCAATCAACTTTGCGGCCTTCGAAGGTGAGCGGATTAAAAAGGACGCCATGCACGTGGAGCTGGGCGGCCCGAAATCCATGGGTTTTGAGTTTGCCTATTCCAAACCTCTGGATGAAGTAGAAGACGGCAAGTTTGAAGTGGTCGGCCCCGATCTGGGCGATGTTGAAGTTGGCGGCCTGCTGCCCATCGGCATCTGGATTGAACTGGCCGGACGTAAATTTCAGGAAGACTTCGAGCCTATCCTCGAGCGTCAGTGTCACCACCTGCTGAACGGCGCTGAAGGGGTGCTGCATATCGGACAGCGCGACATTGTCTGGATGCGGATTTCCAAGAAAGCATTTGATGCCGGTTTCACCCTGAAACATTTCGGCACTATTCTCCATGCTAAGATGCACAATGAGTTCGGCGCCATCGTTGACAAGGTGCAGGTAACCATTTACACCGACGAAGCCAAGGTCAAGGAGCTGCTGGAAGTGGCCCGCAAAACCTGGCATGAACGTGACAACCGCCTGGCCGACATGATCGACGAAACCACTGATACTTTCTACTCCTGCACCCTGTGCCAGTCATTCGCCCCAACCCACGTCTGCGTGGTAACTCCGGAACGTCCGGGTCTCTGCGGCGCCTACAACTGGCTGGACTGCCGGGCTTCCTATGAAATCAATCCTCACGGCCCCAACCAGCCCATTGAAAAGGGTGACACCATTGATGAGCGCCTCGGCAAATGGAAAGGGGTTGACGAATTTGTCGCTCCCGCTTCCGGCAACGCTTTTGAGAGTTTCGCCGCCTATTCGATCATGGAAGATCCCATGACCTCCTGCGGCTGCTTCGAAGCCATTGCCGCCTGCCTGTTCGCCGCCAACGCCATCATGGTTGTTGATCGGCATCTCCAAGTTCTACATCGGCAGCAAGAAATTCATCTCGGCTGAAGGCGGCATCAAGCGCCTGGCCTGGCTGCCGAAAGCTCTGAAAGAGCAGCTGAAGGAAATGATTGAAAAACGTGGCGAAGAAATCGGCATCCCCAATTTCTATGACATGATCGCCACCGAAGAAAACGGGACCACGGAAGAGGAAGTCATGGCCTTCATGACCGAAGTCGGTCATCCGGCCCTCGAGATGGATCCGTTGATGTAATATGACAACCGTATAGAAGGAACTTTATTCGGCCCAAGGGAATCTCGTGAAAATCGGGAGCGGACCCGCCGCTGTGATCGGGGACGAAAGCCGTAACAAACCACTGAACATCCATGTTTGGGAAGGAACGGTCAGTAGGATGATCCGTAAGCCAGAAGACCTGGTTTGCCATGCAATTGGCAGCGGGTAAAGCTGAACTGGACAAATGTCCGTATGTATCTGATGAAGCCAAAGCTCAACTGAGCGAAGCCTCCGCACCGCCGATCCGCGGGGTGGAAATTGGCACTGGCGACAACGCCATTAAAGTCGGTGAAGAGCTGGTCATGTACCGGCATGAAAAAACCTTTATCAACCCGACCGCCATCGCCGTCCTGGTCACTGATGCCATGGCTGACGATGAAGTAGATGCTAAAATCAACAACCTGAACACGGTGTCGTTTGAGCGTGTCGGCCTGAATCTGGCCCCCAATCTGCTGGCGGTGCAGAACGCCAGTGGCGATGCCGGAAAATTTGAAGCTCTGGTCAACAAGGCTCTGGGTGCCACTGAAAAAGGCCTGATCCTGATCAGTGATGATCTGGCCGCCCTTGAAGCCGGCGCCAAGGCCGCTAAGGATCGCAAGGTTCTGCTGTATGCCGCTACCGCCGACACCGCCGAAAAGGTAGCCGCCATCGCCAAGGAAAACGGCGCCTCAGTGGTTGCCAAGGGTGATTCGATTGAAGCGGTTTCTAACTTCACCAAGACCATCGTCGATGCCGGCGTCAAAGACATCGTCCTCGACACCAATTCCGGCAATCTGAAGCAGATGTTTTATGACAACACCCAGATACGCCGGGCGGCCTTGAAAGCCAAAAACAAGGATGTCGGCTATCCGACCATCAACATGATTTGCAATATGACCGACGATCCTTACAAGGAAGCTCTGTACGCGGCCATCGCCATTGCCAAGTATGGCAGCATTGTGGTCTTGAGCGACGTTGACAAGGAACGGATGCTGCCGCTGCTGGTCCAGCGTCTGAACATCTACACCGACCCGCAGCGTCCGATGATCATGGATGAAGGCATCTATGAAATCAACAAGCCTGGTCCTGATTCACCGGTCATTATTACCACCAACTTCGCCCTGACCTATTTCATCGTCTCCGCGGAAGTGGAAGCCAGTCGCGTACCGACCTGGCTGCTGATCATGGATGTTGAGGGGATGTCGGTTCTGACCGCCTGGTCCGCCGGCAAGTTTGTCGCCGACGCCATGGCGCCTTTTGTCAAAAAGAGCGGCATCACCGACAAGGTCAATCATAAAAAGATCATTATTCCCGGTTACGTGGCCCAGTTGTCCGGGGAATTCCAGGAAGAGCTTGGTGATGACTGGGAAGTGATCATCGGCACCCGTGAAGCCTCTGATCTTCCTGCTTTCCTGAAACAGATGACCGGAGCCTAGCATAAAAAGCGTGGAAAGATAGGAGCTGGCGCGGCCGGCTCCTATCTTTTTCCCTAATTTTAACGATATAATAGAGTTTTATTAGAAAACGGAGGCTAAAAAATGGCAAAAGTACTGACCCTTGCTGAAAGCATCAACATTATGTCAAAAACCATCGGTCCGGCAATCAAAGAGCGTGATCCGAAACCGATCCAGAAGATGGCGATTGAACAGGAAAAGGCCGGAGCCGACTACCAGGATCTGAACCTGGGACCGGCCCGGAAAGCCGGCGACGAAATGATGGCCTGGCTGGTTAAAACGGTTGAAGAAGTATCATCACTGCCGCTGGCCCTGGACAGCACCAACCATGACGCCATCATTGCCGGGTTGAAAGCAACCAAGAACCCGGAAGACGCGATCATTAATTCCATTACCGCCCAGCCTGACAGCCTGACCACCAGGATGCCGATCGTCAAGGAATTCGGTTGCAACTTTGTGGCCCTGACTCTCAGCGAAGAAGGCATTCCCCGGGATGTTAACGAGCGCGGCATGTGCGCGGCTGAAATTTATAACAAGGCCCTGGAATATGACATCTCGTCGGAAAAGATGTGGATCGACCCCATCGTTCTGCCGGTCAGCGTCGACCCCGGCCAGGTGGCATCCTTCCTCGAATTCCTGCCCCTGATTCCTGATTTCGCTCCTGGAGCCAAATCAACCTGCGGTCTTTCCAACATCTCCAATGGTTCCCCGACTGAACTCAGGGGCTACCTGAACCGGGCCTATCAGGCCATGCATAAGTACCTGGGCATCTATTCTTCCATTGTTGACGCGTATGACGCGGAAATGATGGCTCTCTGCCAGGATAAAATTCCGGCGGTTGACGAGCTGACCAAGAAAATGATGGAAGGTGAAGAGGTTGATGAAAAATCCCTGAGCGTTGAACTGCAGGTTTACTACCGCAGCATCAAGTGCCTCAAGGGTGAAGTTCTTTATTCTCACTCCTGGATTGAAGATCTGGTGGATAAATACAATAAAGACTGGTATAAATAAAAATCGGTCGACTGGAAAAAGAACGAAAAAAGCCGCGCATCTGACGATGCGCGGCTTTTTTTTCCATTTTTCAGGATAATAAGCTTTGAGTTTTCAGTGGAGCTATGCTTCCACCGGTTGATGCTCCCTGATCCAGCGGGCTATCTTCTGTTTATTGAAACGCCAGAACTTGCTGACTTTGTAACCAGGAAGAATGCCTTTTCTGGCCATATAGTTGACATTATCAGGGCTGGTATCAAGCATAATCGCCACGTCAACACTGCCTATCTCCCGATCTGATCGGACAATCTTCATCAGATCTCACCTCCTCTGCAACGGTATGAATACTTTTTCGACTTTCTCAGCTGTCCTTACGGCAGTTTCTTACTATTCTTTACTGTTTTCTTAAGGTAATAATAATCATTCTCCCGTGTCTTGTCAACAACAAAAAAAGCTATGGAATATTTCCATAACTTCATGATCAAACCGGCGACCTCCCACCGCGGGAAATTGGTGGAGCTGAACGGGATCGAACCGTCGACCTCTTGACTGCCAGTCAAGCGCTCTCCCAGCTGAGCTACAGCCCCATCTGTTTCCTGCCGCTTATCGCCTTTTCGCGAGCAGTTTTCCTATCATAGACAACCCTGGCTTGTCAACAGGATATTTTATCCTAAACTGAGCGGTTGGCTTTTAGCCGTTACCCATTAGTACCTTACGCCTGAAAAGCT
>MUKC01000048.1 GCA_002049795.1 Desulfobacca sp. 4484_104
CGAGCTTGAATTCCACGGCCTGGGCCATGAAGGGCACCAGCACCAGGGATAGCAAGGCTAAGGTGATAATCAGTTTTTTCTTCATCATTCCCCCCTTAAGTTAATTGAAAGGTTTACCCTTTTCCCCTTTAAGGATGTCCTTACAGATGCAAATTTGGCAACTTCTTTTAAATACTAGCCTTTTTATGCACCCCCTTTCCCCCTATGTCCCTAATTTGGCTTAGCAATTTACAATCTTTATAGCACTATAGGGTAAAGGCCAATTTTTGTCAACAAAAATTTATAAAAAGTTTTGGATTTTTAGTTTTGGGTTAACCGGTTATCAACATGACAATCGGCTGTTCTCTCCAAAAACATAAACTAAGTCCAGGTGATGGCCGTGAGGGGACAATTAATAAACCTTGACGGGAACTTAACCTTGGGATATTTTTATATTTAGCAAAATTGATTTTTGCAGGGGCGAAGGGCGATGGAAATCAAAGAAGCCATGCTGGCGGTCCTGAAAGAGTATATCTTTCCGGAGCTCCAGGAGATTAAGCACAACCAGGCCCAGATGGAAACCGGCCTGGCCGCGGTCAACCGGCGACTGGACGATCATAATACTCATTTAGTGGACCAGAGCCGCCGGATTGATGTCCTGCGCACCGATCTGACCCAGAAGATTGATGCGCTTGATACTAAACTGACCCAGAGGATTGAGGGGGTTCAGGCTGAGCTGACCCAGAGGATTGAGGGGGTTGAAGCTAAACTCACCCAAAATAGCCAGGAGCTGCGTACTGAGCTTATTCAGAAGATCGATGGGGTTGAAACTAAACTGACCCAGAGGATTGAGGGGGTTCAGGCTGAGCTGACCCAGAGGATCGATGGGGTTGAAGCTAAACTCACCCAAAATAGCCAGGACCTGCGTACCGAGCTTATTCAGAAGATAGATGGGGTTGAAACTAAACTGACCCAGAGGATTGATGGGGTTGAAGCTAAACTCACCCAAAATAGCCAGGAGCTGCGTACTGAGCTTATTCAGAAGATCGATGGGGTTGAAAATAAACTGACCCAGAGGATGGCGGCGGTTGAGACTAAACTGACCCAAGATAATAAGGACCTGCGCACCGAGCTAACTCAAAACATTACCGAAGTTCGGGGGGAATTGAACGGCAGGATGGATAAGCATACCGAACGCCTGGACAAGATGACGGCCCGTCTGGATAAAATCACGGAACGGATGGATCGCATCCACGATGATCTGATCATGCGCAATGATGAGGCTAACCGCGCTATTGCCCAGCTTTATAACGTTGTTGTCCGCAAGGAAGATTATCAACTGGTGCTGGGGCGAGTGCAGCGGCTCGAGCGGGAACTGGAAGAAATAAAACGGCGGGTGGCGGCCTGAGTTTTCCTCCTCAGCCCAACCCTCTCCCCCACGGGGGAGTGGGTTAGGGTGAGGGGGATTTACCTATCGCTGTTTTAAGCAATCAAGAACTAGTGTTGTTAAAACGGCCCGTGATACGGGTCCCACAAAAAGGCAATCAATCCGGCCAGCACCATATTACCTTCCACCAAGCTCTCCAATAGTAAGGTATTTTCTCCATAGCCCTGGTGGTAAAGGGTGAGATAGGCCAGGGCATAGAACACACAGATCAGCAAGGCATAACCCAAGGAGGGCAACAAATGGCTGGTGGTGGCGAAATAAAGCGTGACCAGCAGGCCGCCGGCCAGGATATAAAGCAGATTTAAGGACTTCCGCTTTCCCAGGGCGATGGCCAGAGTTTCTTTACCGACTACGCGGTCGCCTTCCAGGGCCAGGATTTCAAATAACCCGGAGCGAATGAAGATTAGACCGGCGACCAACAGAAAGGCAAAAATGGTGGCATAAGAGAAGCCGCGCCCGGAGCTGACTACCGGAATCAGGGCCGCCAGGACGCCCCAGGCAACCGCGGTGAAGATGGTCTTGGAACCGGGGATTTCTTTCAGTCGGGCCATTCGTATCATCGAGGCGCGGCCTACCGGGAAAATTTTGAGATTATAGATGATCCCCAGAATGGTCATCAACAGAATGAACAGAAAGGCTACCAGACCCAAGAGCAGGCCAATGACCAGCGCCATGATGGCCGAGGCCGCGCCGGTGATCAACAGAAACCGGCGGTGGCGGCCATAGAACATGGTCTGCACCGGGTCATTGAGTTTGCTGGCTTCATCGGTGAAGTGATTCAAGATATGCATGGCATAAATATAGAAGAAGGCCACAAAGAAATATTTAAATAACGGCTCTACATCCTGGAGCAGGGAAGAGGTGTAACTGAGCGATCCAGCCCCCAGGGCGACATAGAGGTTGGATTTGAGAAAAAAGCGCCAGGCCCGAAACAATAGTTGGCCTACAGAACCCTGACGAAAGGCCCAGGCGTGTTTCAAGGTAGTGACCACATTGCTGATCAGCCAGTGCGGGGTGGAGGCCCCGGCCGTTACCCCCACGGTCTGATAGCGACTCATCTCTTTAAGATCCAATTCGCTCTCGGTTTCGATATGGTAAGTGGGAACCCCAGTGGCCTGGGAAACTTCCACCAATCGTTGGGTATTGCCGCTGGCTCGCCCCCCCACCACCACAATGGCCTCTACTTCTTGGGCCAGGGCCTGGGCCTCGGCCTGGCGGTTAGCGGTAGCATCGCAGATGGTGTTATAGATCTGCACCTGCGGGAAGCGGGCCTTAATTTCCTCGACTAGCTGGTCGAAGAGCGCCTGACTTTGGGTGGTCTGGGCGACCACGATAACCTTATCCAGTTCGGGCAGTTGGGCCACGTCAGCCATGGTGGAAACAATATAACCCTGTCCCTGAGTATGGCCCATCAGACCCAGCACTTCAGGGTGGTCTTGATCACCGATGATAATGGTGGCATAACCTTGTTGGGCCCAACGCCGGATAATGGCCTGCACTCGGGCCACGCGTGGACAGGTGGCGTCGATGATCTGACAGCCGGCCTTTTGCAGCTCCTGACGTTCCTGGGGCGGTATGCCGTGAGCCCGAATCACCACCAAACCATGGGATACAGTCTGATGGCGGTTCAGAATAGAGATGCCCCGTTCCTCCAGCAGCTCCAGCACCTGGGGGTTATGGATCAGTGGTCCATAGGTATAGATCTTACCGGGGTTGCGATCAATGGCATTGAAGACCATCTCCATGGCCCGCTTAACCCCCATACAGAAGCCCGCGGTCTGGGCCAGAATAACTTTCAAGCCTTGCCTCCGCTAGTCCAAAGAATCAATCATTATTTAGCTTGCCAATTTTTGGCCTGACTGTCAACTGGGGCCTGGCGAGGGCCTTTTTTCCCTTCAACCTGATGAAGTCGTCAATTGACCTGTGTATCGGATTCTGCTATGGGAATAATACCAGGAGGTCTTTATTGATGGAGGGTTTTTGGGGGCTTCTGTTCGGCACTCTGGGACTACGGCCTTATGTGTTTATATTTCTAGCCGTCTATCTGGTCATCGCCACCTGGCATTTGGGGTGGGGACGGGCTTTGATCTATCTGATCTTGGGCTATATGCTGGCCTGGGGTTCCGAATTTTCTTCAATCCACACCGGCTTTCCCTATGGCCGCTATATTTACATTGAGGCAACCAGGAGTCAGGAACTGTGGGTGCTGGGGGTGCCGTTTATGGACTCCCTGTCCTACGTGTTTCTGTCTTATGCCAGTTATACAGTCGCCCTCTTGGCTCTGGCTCCCATCCGGCCTACGCCCAGCGGGTTTTATGGCCTGGAGACTGACCTAGGACGTTGTTCCGTCGGGACGCTAATCCTGGCCAGCGTGTTATTTGTCACCCTGGATGTGATCATTGACCCGGTGGCCCTGCGGGGCTACCGTTGGTTTTTAGGGCAAATTTACGGCTATCCGGAACCGGGTGTCTATTTCGGGATACCTTTAAGCAATTTTCTGGGTTGGCTGGTCGTGGGCTTGGTGATGATCGCGGTATTGCAGCAAGTTACCCGCCTGCCGGACTGGAATAGGTGGTTGAGCTGGGGAAAACGTAACTTTGCCGGTCAAATGTTGTTGGGACCGGCCTTGTATGTGGCCATCCTGGCCTTCAATCTGGTTGTGACCTTTTACATTGGCGAAACTCTGCTAGGCCTGGTGGGTTGTTTTATCTATATCCCCATGGTTACGTTATTAATTGTCAGCTTCCTTAATCGGGGTCGGTCTAATGCCGCCCGGTAGCGGTTTGGCGGGTGCGGTTAAAGGGTCGGACCCAGAATCGGCAGCAGCACCGTCAAAGCCCGGCCTAAATGACGGCTGGCCAGCCGGGACCGGTGCCACAGCTTGACCAGATGGAGCCAGTGCCCGGGTTTGGTAATGACTAAGTGCCAGAGCGCCCGCCAACCCGGTTCGCCCCCGGTCTGGGTCAGAGCGGCCACGAAATCCGGAATCTCCTCAGCCCCGGTATCAGTGATGGCGCGCAGACCAAGAAACGGCAGGCCGTAAGTCTGGGCCACGGCCGCTACCGCGGTAGTCTCGAGGTCGAGGACCGGATTTTTTAACCCACGTAAAGGCTCGGCCTCCTGATGCTTGGAAATGATCCGGGGAGTAGAAATCAAGATCCCGACTGCGGTGGGCAGACGTTCCGCTTGTAGGGAGGAAACCAAATCGGAGATCGATGGGCGAGACAAAGCTAGCCCGACTGGCTGTAGAATCTGGCCGTCGGGATCATAATACCAATACTCCTGACCTAACACCACGGTACCGGCGGCGAGGCCGGGGTTGACCGCGCCCCCATATCCCAGAGAAATTAAGCAGCGGGGTGAGTGGAGCTTGACCAGGGCCTGAGCCGCGTCTCTGGCGCTTGGGGCTCCTATTCCCGACACGACTGCCACTGCGGGCCAGGGTCCCAGTTGAAAGGTCCAGGCTGCCGAAAGTCCTGAACGCTGCGACTGGCCGCGGACCCGCCGCAAGAAAGGCCAGAGTTCGCGTGGCAACGCGGCAATCAGACCATAAACCGTTGGAGGTGGCATGGCAGTCATCCCAGGCATATTATAAATTCTGATACAATTCCGGATACTGATTTTTCCAGCGTTTATGCAGCCAGAGCCACTGTTCCGGGTAGCGCCGGACCCAGGCCTCGATGGCGCGACTCTGGGCCTGAACCTGGGCCAGGATATCGGCCTGGGAATCAGTGGTTTTTACCAACGGCAGCGGTGGTTGAATGACTAACAGGTGACGGCCCTGGGGCAAACGGCGAGAAAACACTGGTACCACCGGGGTGCCCAAACGACGGGCTAAAATCGCGGCCATGGGGGTGGTGCGAGCCCGATGGCCGAAAAAGTCCACCAAGACCCCGCCCTTGGTAGTAGTGTTCTGATCGATGACTACCCCCACAATATGGTTCTGCTTCAGATGCGTAATAATGGCCTGTAGCCCCCCCTGCTTGGCAATCATCCAGTTGCGGCCCCGCCCTCTTAAAAACCGGATCAGACGATTAAGCGCGGGATGGTCCTGTTCGCGGGCCACTACGGCTACCGGCTGATATTGCAGTCCATAACCCAAAACGGTGTATTCCCAGTTGCCGGCATGGGCGGTGACAGCCAGCACCCCACGGCCCTGGGCCAATGCCGCCTCAAAATGTTCCTGGCCAATAATTACTACCTTTTTTTTAAGGCGTGATAAGGGCAGGAGAAGCATTTCCAGCCCTTCCCCAAAAAGCCCCATAAAATGCTTAAAGACTTCTTGGGCTAATGCTTCTCGTTGCCCCGGAGTTAAGACCGCGCCGTAGGCAAATTCCAAGTTACGCAGGGTTATCAGGCGGTGTCGCCGGTCCAGGCGATACCACAGCCGGGCCAGGGCTGAAACGATCAGTTCAGGAATCATAAGTTTTTAAGGCTAGTTTGGATAATTATTGTAGGTGCCACCTTGGGCCTTTCTGGCATAATATCACTCGTCAGATCAAAAATATCAAGAGCGCTATGCTTGATGCCTCGAATCATTAATTAGTTAAGCTACTCATACAGAGTTAAGCTTATCCCCTGATCGAATCAAGTGTCCTTACGGACAACCGAAAACATATCAGGTGGGGGCCAGTTGGGCTTGGCCCCCACAAGATATTACAAATTGCAGCCTAGGGGGAAAATAGCTTAAGAGGATGGTTCAGAGGATGGTTCAGAGGAAGAAGGGACTACCAACACGGGCACCGGCAGGGCCAGACGGGCCACTTCCCGGATCACCCGTTCGGTGGTCGAACCCAAAATGTGGCGTCCCCGAAAACCGTGGCCATAGCTGCCGATGACCAAAAATTTTATGCCGCGGGTTCCTTCCAACCAGCCAACAATGGCCTCGGAGGGACCTTTCTCACTTTCCAACAAATGGGTTTGAACCTTAACCCCAGCTTTTTTACCGCGCTCCTCGGCCTCAACCAGCATTTTTTTAGCATAAGCTTCTTGCTCTTCGAGCAGATGCCGGTCAATAAAGGCAAAGTAGCCGGCCTTGCGGATCTGGATGACGGTTAGGACATCCAAGGGCAGTTCCAACAAGCGGGCCATATTAATCGCTCTGGTCATCGCTTCCCAGGAGGGGCCAGAGCCATCAATCGCCACGGCCACTGATCTGGCCTTGCCTTTGATTTCCTCCATTAATGGCCTCCTTTCTTGAAGATCATTCCGACTCCTAATCCAACCACGAGAGCCACAATAACTGCCATGATGCCGAAAAATAAGGGGGAATTTTGCGAGGTGGAAGTGAGCCAGTTTTCAATGCCCACCTTTTTGATTTCAATCACATCCTTACCATAGCCGACCAACTCCCCTTTATCAAAACAGAAGGATTCCACCAGATATTTACCTTCGGAGGCCGCGGGTGGAAACTTAAAGTAATGTTTGAACAACTGACCTTCGGTAACCTGCAACCGCTTTGGATCTTCAACAATATTATAGAGATTGAGTTTCTCTTTAAGTTTGATCAATCCATTAAAGAGCGTATCCTGGTCGTCCGGACTGGCCTTACCCCGGAGCAGGTGCATCTTCATTTGGTGGCGGATGGAGGCATAGCCCAGTTCCAACTCCTGGGCAGTAGCCGGAGAAATGATCTGGGATAAAGGTTTCTGGGTGTGAATCTTATAGACAAAGGGGGCACCGGTGACCTCGTATTGTTTTACTGCCATCCAAAACGGACCGACCTTCCCTTTGATGGAAAGTTTAATGGTCTCAGACTTTTGCGCCGTCAGCTTAATTACCAGATCCGTATTGGGAACCGGCTGGACGCCAAAGAAATAAATCCGATCGCCGCGATACGACAGGTCAATCTCAATCAGATTCTTATGGGCGGCGGTCAGAACTTTTTGCATGGCTTCCGGGGTCTGGGCCTGGGCTTGGCCCGAATAAAGGCCTACAAGCCAGAGCGCCACCAACAGGGTCAAAGTTCTTTTCATCATTAGTGCCCTCCCTTGCCCGGGGCAATGCTGACCAGGAGACTGGGTTCCACCACCAGATCAACGAAAAGTTTCACTGCCATGGCCAGCACAATGATCGCCAGTAGGATGCGAATCTGCTCCCCCTTGAGCCGCTTGCTGGCCAAGGCCCCGAATTGGGCGCCAATCGTGGAGCCAAACAACAGGATCAGGGCCAATAACAGGTCGACGGTTTTATTGACCCAGGCCTGCTGCAGGGTAACATTGGCGCAAGATAAGACGATCTGAAACAGATCCGTGCCGATGGCCACAATGGTGGGCATACCGATAACATAGATCATGGCCGGCACCATGATAAAGCCACCGCCGACCCCCAACAGGGCGGCCAAAATGCCCACCGCCATGCCAATTAAAAAGGGAAAGATCGCCGACGTGTTCTTTAGGCCAGAGCGGTGGAAGTCCATTTTCAAAGGCAACTTAGAAAACAAGGTCCCATGCTTGGGCGTGGGCACGCCTTCAACGGCTGGCGTGGCGACCTGACGCTGACTGCGGCGAATGGCGCGCAGGCTTTCAATAAACATAGCCCCGCCAATCAAGCCCAGCATCAGCACATAGACCACCTTCATGACAAACTCAAAGTTGCCGATGCCCCGTAAATAATGCACCAGCTGCACCCCGACGGTGCCGCCTGCTACACCTCCGGACAGGATAATAATTCCCATTTTAATGTCGACGTTACCCAGACGCCAATGCGCGTAAGCGCCGGAACTGGCCGCAGCCACAATCTGATTAGAATCCGAGGCTGCGGCTACCGGCGCCGGTATGCCGATCATCATCATTAAGGGAGTGAGCAAGAACCCCCCTCCAACCCCGAACAGGCCAGAGAGGAAACCGACCAGGGCTCCGATCCCAATGACCAGAAAAAAATTAATACTCATCCCGGCTATGGGAAGATAAATCTCCATCACATTCCTCCCCTAAAGGATAATTTAAATGGTCATATATAAAATCTTTCACAAAGTCTGTCAAGCTAAAATTATCCATTAAACAATATTCGCTTAGCTGACCATTAGTCATTTTATTTATTATACTTAAGAAATTACTGAATGTTAAATATTGTCTGTTGCATTCTGCAGCTTTAGTCTTATAAGTGTTGCAAAAGACAACGTAGATTAATTAAAATACTAATAACAGTTCTTTGGGCCGAGACTAAAATTATTTCGTAAAGCACTTTAAATAATTGGTTAATTGACCGTCGGCTAAGATCAGGGCGGGTCGCGCCTGGGCAATGTAGTAAATTTATGAGATATCAGCCGCTGTTATCAAGGCCAAAATCCAGCTTCGAGGTTTTTGGGGCGGATGTTGGGCAGCTTGGCAGAGCGAAGTTCTTGGCATCGATAAGAGATAGAAAGAAGAAGGAAAACAAGGCCTGCCGACTTGACACCCAGTCTTTATTAGTTTAATTTCAAAGCCGCGTTTTTGCTAACCGCAGATCTCGGGCCGGCTCACCGGAAAATGATGGAGCTATGCCTTGAGATTAAAAAAAGCGCGATAATTGGGGTTAGCGTTCCGATGGTCGACCTACCCCGGTGACTAGCGCATAAGAGGTATTTATAGGTGACAAAATGAAATTGCAAGGCCAGGCTCATAAATTCGGCAACGATATTAATACTGATGAGATCATTCCGGCTCGATATTTAACGACTTCGGACCCTGAGGAATTGGCCAAACACGCCATGGAAGACGCCGACCCGGAATTTGTCGTCAAGGTCCGGCCCGGCGATTTTATTGTGGCGGGAAAGAATTTCGGTTGCGGCTCATCACGGGAACATGCTCCTATCGCCCTAAAGGCGGCGGGGTTGTCGGGAGTCATTGCCGCCAGTTTTGCCCGGATTTTTTATCGTAGTGCCTTCAATATGGGATTGCCCATCTTTGAATGCCCGGCGGCCGCGGCCGAGATCAAGGCCGGGGCTGAAGTGAGCGTCGATCTGGACAGCGGGGTAATCACCGACCTGACCACTGGCAAGACTTATACCTCTCAGCCTTTGCCGCCTTTTATGCAGGCATTGCTGGCCGACGGCGGGCTGATGGCGCATGTAATCAAAAAGATCGGAGTACCAAGCCAATGACTTATCAGATCGCGGTAATTCCGGGTGATGCTCAAGGTGCTCAAGGCCGTAGCCGCGGCGGCCGGCCTTAATTTTGAGTTTACTTCCTACGACCTGGGGGGGGAGCGCTATTTGCGGACCGGCGACACCCTGCCGGACAGCGTCATTGATGAACTGCGGGGTTTTAATGCCATCTATTTAGGGGCCATCGGCCACCCCCAGGTCAAGCCCGGCATCCTGGAAAAAGGCATTTTGCTGAAGTTGCGCTTTACCCTGGATCAATATATCAATCTAAGACCGGTAATACTTTATCCCGGCGTGGACACCCCCTTAAAAGACAAAGGTCCGGAGGAGATCAATTTTATCGTGGTGCGGGAAAACACCGAAGGACTGTATGCCGGGGCCGGGGGCTTTTTGCGTTACAATACCCCGGACGAAGTGGCGACCCAGGAGTCAATCAATACCCGCAAAGGGGTGGACCGCTGCTTGCGGTTTGCCTTTGAACTGACCCGTAAACGGAATCAGGCCAAGAAACTCACCCTGTGCGGCAAGACCAATGTCCTGACCTATGCCTTTGACCTGTGGGAACGGGCCTTTAAGGCTATGGCCGTGGAATATCCGGATATTACTACGGATTACGCCCATGTGGACGCCACCTGTATGTGGATGGTCAAAAATCCGGAGTGGTTCGATGTCATTGTCACCGACAACATGTTCGGCGATATCATCACTGACCTGGGGGCCATGATTCAGGGCGGCATGGGCGTGGCCGCGGGTGGTAATATCAACCCCGCGGGGGTGTCGATGTTTGAGCCGATCGGCGGCTCGGCTCCCAAATATACCGGCAAAAATGTCATCAATCCGATCGCCGCGATTGCCGCGGCCCAGATGATGCTGGACCATCTGGGTGAGGCGCGGGCCGCGGCCGCGGTGGAAACCGGCATCAAAACAGTTGTGGCCCAGCATTTGAAAAGCCTGTCGGCCGGGAAAATGGGATACAGGACAACAGAAGTCGGCGACCTGGTAGCCCGTTATGCGGTAGCAAGCCTTGGTGGGTAACCTGGGAGTAATTTTGGGGGTTTGTCGTGGCCAGGTTTCCTGGACCCTAAAGGGGGGGACCCCGCCTTGACGAAAAACCAGGCCAGTTGATTGGTGATACAAATAATAGTCCTATACCGTAGGGGCGACCCGGCGGGTCCCCCTAAGGGTTAACCTAATCTAACAAATGATGCATGAGAAGAGGTAGTCATGGCCCGGACCTTTAATGTTGCGGTGGCAGGAGCGACAGGGGCGGTAGGCACCCAGATGGTGGCCTGCCTGGAAGAGCGCCGTTTCCCGGTGAAGATGTTGCGGCCCCTGGCCTCGGAGCGCTCCCTGGGGCGCACGGTAAAGTTTCAGGGGCAGGAAGTGCCGGTCGAGGTGTTGAACGAGGATTCTTTTCGAGGCATTGATGTCGCCCTGTTTTCCGCGGGTGCTTCGGTCAGTCTGAAATACGGACCGATCGCGGCGCAATCCGGGGCCATAGTGGTGGATAATTCCAGTGCCTTCCGCATGGACCCGGACATCCCGCTGGTAGTCCCGGAGGTCAACCCCGACGATATCGGGCTTTATACCAAGCGCGGCATCATTGCCAATCCCAACTGCTCCACCATCCAGATGGTGGTGGTGTTGAAACCGATCCATGATGCGGCCCGGATCAAGCGGGTCGTGGTCTCTACCTACCAGGCGGTGTCGGGCACTGGCCAGAAGGCGGTGGAAGAGTTGGCCGCCCAGGTACGCGCCCTGTTATCCGGTCAGGACCCGGTGTCCAAGGTCTATCCGCATCGGATCGCCTTCAATGTCCTACCGCATATCGATGTCTTCCTGGATAACGGTTATACCAAAGAAGAAATGAAGATGGTCAATGAGACCAGGAAGATCATGGGCGACGACTCTATCCGGGTGACGGCCACGACCGCTCGGGTTCCGGTGTTTTACGGCCATTCCGAGGCGGTCAACCTGGAAACCGAAAAGAAGCTGAGTGTGGACCAGGTGCGGGAGATGTTGGCCAATGCTCCTGGCGTTAAGGTGGTAGATGAGCCGGGCAGTCGGCAATACCCCATGCCTTTAGACGCCGCGGGTCAGGACCTGACCCTGGTGGGGCGCATCCGCGAAGACGAAAGCATTGCGCATGGGATTAATTTGTGGATCGTCGCCGATAATATTCGCAAGGGGGCAGCCACCAATGCCGTTCAGATCGCCGAAGTCCTGGCCGAAAAGTATTTATAAGCCAATGAGGAGCAGTAGTGCGGATTATTGCCGGCCGCTTCCGGGGCCGGCGGTTGGCGGGGGTCCGGGGTCGGATGCGTCCTACCGCCGATCGGGTGCGGGAGGCGATTTTTAACATCCTGGGGCCAGGGTTAGAAGAGGTCAGGGTATTAGATCTGTTCGCCGGCACCGGTGCCCTGGGAATCGAGGCCCTCAGTCGGGGGGCGCAGCATGCGGTATTTGTAGAGCATGATTCCACTTCTTTGCAGGTGTTGCGTAAAAATCTGGCCAGTTGCGATCTCGGTGCGGTCACCCAAGTCCTGCCCCTACCCGTACCTCGGGCCTTAAAACAACTAGCCGTTCAAGTCCAGCGGTTTGAGCTGATCTTCCTGGATCCGCCCTATGGTAAAGGATTGGCAGCCCAGAGTCTGGAACTACTGGCTCCAAGCCCGGTGCTCAGGGCCGGGGGGCGGGTAGTAGTGGAACATGGGATTCATGACTTGGTACCGGAGATCATCGGTTCCCTGATTCAGGCCGAGCAACGCCGCTATGGCGACACCCTGGTGTCGTTTTATCTAAGCGTTCGG
>MUKC01000049.1 GCA_002049795.1 Desulfobacca sp. 4484_104
TGCACCACAAAATCGGATCATCATAACCATCGCTACCATTTGACAAGGCCACATAGACGCCATTATGACCGAAAATCACCAAATCTTCATAGTCATCACCATTTACGTCCGCGGTAATTCTGGGATAGGCATCATTGTTTACATCTTCAGCCATCAACGCCTCATCTTCGTTGTCGAAGGTTAAAGTGACATCCGCCTCGCTGCCGGAAACATCTTCTTCATTGCCATCATCACCATTATCGTCATCGTTCGATTCGGCGGGAATAATGACTTCCTGGGAATAAGCGCTTTCATTGCGCTCCACATCATAAGCCGTTAAAGCAACGTACAGGGACTGGGAAGAATCCGGGAGGGATAATGAATAACTGTTGGTTTTCCCTATATCAAGGACATGATTATAAGTGTGTGATTCACTGCCATAATAAAGTTTATAACCGGCCAGATCAGGTTCCGTATTGGGGTGCCAGCTCAAACCAACCACCACGGCACCGGCAAAGGAACTGCAGTACAAGAAAATAAACAAAACAAGAGCAAACACCCCCGGAAGTTTATTCTTTTTCATTCGAACACCGGGGAAATCTTTTTGTGCTGCCATTTTAACATGTATTTCTTTTTCATTCATAACCATGATCATCCTCTCTTAGTTAACTATCGGACAATACCTGAAGGTTTTTAATTTTTTTTCAGCGAGGATGATCGCCAGCCGTCATTTTTCCACATTCAGCTGCTCGGCAACCCAGCCATCTCCCTCAGGAGATCTGTAGCTTTGCGTCCCATCCTCACAAGTGGTTTGCTTTTAACTTCAGCTTTACTTTACTGTCTATCCTCCGGTTCAACTTGCAAACTGCATACCAACACATGGACACATGCGGGGGCAACCAGACATAATTGCTTTGATGGTTTAAAATCAATTATGATTACAGGCAGATAATAAAATAATTAAAAAATATTCATGCAATATTCCACCGGGGAAAAGAGCCGATAAAAGCCGAATTATCGTTAATTTGAAAATTTTACGGCACAAACAAAGGAAATACATTCCAGATATGTAACTGTTCGCCGACAGCGTCAATTGATTACGGAACGGCGGCAGGGAAAAAGGCGAGGGAAGAAGTAATCACGGTTAAGATATTGCTAAAAAGCGCATTTCTATGCTAGAGGTAATCGCTGAGTTAAGTAAAGGACATAACAATCCCTTCTCGAACTCAGTTTTAGTTAATATATCTGTTTAGAAAAAAATCATTACATGGGCATCAACAGACAGTTTATTCAGAACAAACCATCCGCAGGCAGCCATAGGCTGCAGGCATCTCAGAAAAACAGGCATCATTTACCCCCTCTACCAGGCGAAAAATCCGGCGGCCGTCACTTCCTGGAAGGCTTTACCCTCATTGAAATTCTTCTGGTTATGCTGATTGTCGGCATCGTTGTCAGTCTCACCAGTCCCCGGCTATTTTCCGCCTACGAAAAAATCAGGGCGGCAACCGAAGAACAAAAGCTCCGGCAGATCGTTGAAAACTTGCAGTTGAAAGCTTTCATCCGCCAGGTTGAATACACTGTACAAATGGCGGACCGCCACCTGAGCGTGACCAAAAACGATGAAAAAACGCTCTTTACTTTTACCTATATCAGCTTCCCCGCTGCCGGCATTACTTTCAATGCCAACGGCTTTGCCTCGACAACCGTCATCAAATATTTCGTTACCGGCCGGGAAAAGACACTCCATGTTTCATAACGACAAGGGATTCACCCTGGTTGAAATTCTGGTTGCGGCACTCATCCTTTTTGCCACCCTTGCGGTCAGCACTCTTATTTTTCACACCGCCGCCCGGACGGAAGACCGCATTGCCGCCCAGGCTGCGCTGAGCACCGCCCTGCCGAATATCATGGAATTGATCAAGAATAACATTATGGCGGAACAGCAGGGAGGGCAGGGACAGTACAGCAACACCATCTCCTACCATTGGCGAATAACCAGCCGGGAAGCGTCCAAAAATGTCACCAGCGCTTACGATGAAATCACCGGCAAAACCGTCCTTGGCAATTTTCAACTTCAACTTAATACCATACGGGTCAGGCTCCGCTACCAGCGACAGGCCATTTCCCGGGAAATCTCCCATGAGTACAAAGAACTTTCCTGGCAGCGGGAAGCATCGACCGGCCCCCGCTAACAATCATGGCTTCACGCTGGTGGAAATGCTTATTTCCACTGCTATCCTGGCCATGATCATCTACCTGGCCTCCCTGTCGCTGGGAACCTTTCTCGCCCTGTGGCACAGGTCCCAGGCCGGTGAACTGGAAACCCTGCACGGCTTCCGCGCCCGCACGCTGGTGCGGGCATCCATGGAATCCTGCTGGGACTACTATGTCACCGACAGCGCCAACGAAACCAAAGTAATCCATTACCCCTTTTTTAAGGGCCGGGAAAACCAATTGGAATTCGTCACCATATCTTCCGTCTTCTGGAAAGGATGTCCCGCAGTGGCACGCCTGAAAACAATTGAAGGCGACACACCCGGCAGCTTCTCCCTGGTTTACGAAGAAGCCCCCCTCGACAAAAACTATCTCCGCTACCACAACGACAAAGCAGAGTTCAGCCGCACACTGCGCTTGCAAAACCGGGTAAAAAGAGTTAAATTGCGCTATCTGGGCGTCTGGCAAGTAAAATCCACTTCGGCCGTGGACGAATACCAGACCATTTCCCGCTGGCAGGATACTTTCAGTGGCAAAAAGGAGAGCATGCTGCCCGCCAGGATTGAACTGACCATGACGACTGCTGACGGCGATGAGAGGCTGCTTTTCCCGATACGAGGCAACAATGTCTACAAGCAAAACTTCCTGCATCCTGAATACTGACAACGGCTATGCCCTGCCGGTGGTGCTGCTGATCTCGCTGATTATCATGGCCATCAGCATGAGCATGTCGTTCGTCACCCGCAGCAGCCTGGCCACCGCCTATGACCTCAAGAATCGCAGCCGGGCGATGATGTCGGCGTATTCAGCCATGAACGAGGTTATTTACCGGATTTCAACCGCGACCTTCCGTGGCAACCGCCTGCAGGTCACCACCGCCGACGGCACCACGCAGGACTGGACCCTGTATGGAAAACCGTTCGCGCTGGCAGCAGGAGTGACCATCCGACTCCGTGATACGGGCGGGATGTTTTCACCCCTGAGCAATCCCCGGCAACTGGCCCGGCTGGCCGCCTATGTTTCCGGACAGAACGACATCACCGACCAGTTGATTGACACTCTGTCCGACTGGCAGGATATTGACGTTTTCAAACGGCTGAACGGCGCCGAGGAGTTTGATTACCGGTCGTCGGGGGCTCCCTACGTACCACGCAATTTTTTTCTCCAGCTGCCGGAAGAATTGATGCTCGTCAAGGGATACACCCCCGCCATCTACCGGGAGCTGAAAGATGAGCTGGTCTACTGGGGCAGTCCTTCCAGCAACTACCTCACCATGGATGAAAAGGCCTGGCGGGCACTGCTCCGCGATGACGACCTGGTAGAGAAGCTGGCAGCCATGCGGGAGCAGAGCGAACTGACGGCCTACAACTTCCAGGAACTGACCGGCATCAAGAAAACGGAATACCAGCTTTTCAGCCCCAGCGGCTGGATCCAGGTGTCCATCAAGGCCGAGGCCGGTGAGGCAAGGGACTTCATCACGGCGGTAATTTTAAAAAAACAGGTGTTTGACAAACCGTTTATGATTGCGTCATGGAAAAAATAAAACCAAAAAATATCTCCGCCGGCCGCTTAATGAGCCGTCGCTGCCTCTATGTCGGTTCCCGAAATTTCCTGTTGCCCCCCAATGGGGATTTCCAGGAAGTGGAAAGCGGAAAAACCGGCTGGGCGCCGATCATGATCATCGGCAGGGAATCCTATTTCGAAACAGTGAAAGATTTCCCCATGAACAACGCCGGGGAAGTCAGGGCGGCAGTCAGCATGGACCTTGTCGCCCACTGCCCGTTTGCCGCCAGCATGGTCCTGGTAAAAAAGATTGCTTCCAGAGAGGGAGGCAGCACTTTCAATCTCTGGTTTTTGAAGCCGCAGATAACGGAGCAGATAGAGGCCGTTTCACCATGGTTCATTATCCCCGAGACGGCATTGCCGGCCTGCCTACCAGCAGCCGCCGAAATCCTCTATCGTTTTCCCCGGGCCGGGGACGACGGCCGGCTGCTGCTCCGGGTCAACGGCAGGGGTGAAAGCCGCAGTCTGCGGCTGCCGGCAGCCGCAGACTGCGACAATTTCAACCGCAGCCTCGGTACCCATCCGGATGCAGCGTCGAAAACCTTCACGAATTTTCCCGATTATCTCGCTTTTTTGCACGCCACCCTGGCCGGCTGTCGCCTGCCACAACTGCTTCCGTTTTTCAACCGCGGCTTTTTGACCTCTGAAAAGGTCAAAAAGCCATTGCTTCGTTGCACGGCAGCGGCCGTCTTCATCTTCTGCCTCTACCTGGGGCTGGCCTTTTTTATCCCTTTCAGCGCCGAAAAAGGACTTAAACGGGAAAACCAGGCATTGAACTCCAAGCTGTCCGGCCTGCTGCTGCAGCGGCGGCAGCTGGACAGCCTGCACCACCGGCAGCAGCAGCTGGCCGATACGGTTAACAACTATACCAGCAAAATCGCCCTGTTCCAGCTGCTGGCCCGGTCCCTGCCGCCGCGGACGGTCATCCGGCAGCTGAACATGTCAGGCAATACAGTTGAAATCAGCGGCCTCAGCCCCCAGGCATCACAGCTTTTAAGTTCCCTGTCCCAGAAGCCCGAAGTCAGCGAAGCCCGTTTCAGCTCTCCGCTGAGAGAAGACCGGCAAAGCGGCAGGGAAAAGTTTGCCCTGATGTTCAGATTTTCCCGGAAGGTCAAGTAGATGTACCACAATATTTCATGGCAATTACGCTTCGGTCTGCTGCTGGTGCTGGCCCTTGCCGTCATCAAGTTCGGCCTGCTTCCTTTCCACGACTGGCAGTCAGCCAAAGTGGAAAATATCCTTATCCTCCGCCAGGCGGTGGCGCGCAAAAAGGCACTGATCGGCAACGAACAAAAAATCATGGACGCCCTGAAGCAGGCCCGCACCGTATACCGGGAAACGGCAAAACTCTTCATTTCAGGGCCCAGTGACCGGCAGAAGATGCAGCTGCAGATTCAGAAGGAAATCGAAAAGCTGTTTTCCGACAACGGCATAGAGATTAAAAGCAGCAAGTGGCTCCCCGTGTTCAATAAAAGCGGGGTGCTCAAGATTCCCCTGAACGTCAGATTTGCCACCATGCCGGCAAAATTGGTCCGGCTGGCTGCAGCCATTGAAAACCATCACCATTTTGTTTCCATTGAACGATTGCAGGTAAGGTCGACTGCCAACACCGCGACCGTACAAGTCGCAATGGATATAGCCGGCTACGGCATAACCCCCTCTGACAGGTAAAACAGTTTATGTCCATCAAGTACTGTCTGGTATTTCTGGCCATCTTAACCACCATCCTGGCACTCCGGCTGCTAGACCTGGCCCACCGGGTACATGGCGGCGGCGCCGCAAAAGCCACCGCCCGGCAATGCCTGCTGCCGAGAGTACACCGTACGCCGGTGCCGTTGCCGGCAGACTATCCCAACCTGTTCGGCACCGGGAAGTCATCAGCCCCCGGGACCGCCGCCCGCAAAGTGGCTGGAAAACCATCACCGACGGAAATGAATGAACTGATTGTCAACGGTGACGAAATTATCCGGGTTCAGGGAATCTTCATTACTGCCGATGAACGTTATGCCATACTGGAAACCAGTCACCGTTCGGGAAAACATCAGCGGGAAACATGGAAGGTACACCCTGGAGAACAGGTAAAACAGTACACGGTCAGCAAGATAGCCGCCGGCGTCATAACCCTGGAACCGCCCGGGAACGGAAACATTATCCAGTTGAGGATTTTCAAGCCTCTGGAAAAATAAGATAAAATATTTTGCAGCCCCTGCCGAAATATGCTAGGGTAGCCGCTGTTGCCGGCAGTCAGCCGGCCTTTACAGCGTCGATAATCTTTAATCAACATGGCGACTGCCGGCTGCAAGCAACTTTCTTTCAGCCGTACCGGAAGAAAAAATGCGTCTATTCCACTGCGACAACAAGCTGTTCATCCTCAGCCTGCTCCTGCTGATGTTGCTGCTGCCGGGCTGCATCTATGACCGCCACCTTAAAGACAACGATGCCCTGCTGCCGGCCCTTTCGCCGGCGCCTTCCACCCCGGCGGCGAAAATACCCGAGGTCCCGGCGGCGGCCGCCGTCAATGCCGCCGCCAGCGGGGACAACTACCGGGAACTGGCCTCCTACCGAAATCCCGACCTGCGGCGGCGGCAGGACAATGGGCGGCAGCTGCCCTTCAGCAAGACCAGGAAAGTCAATGTCTCCCTGGATGCCATGCCCCTGCCGGATTTCATCACCCATATTTTTGCCGACATTTTCAAGGTCAACTACGTGCTTGACAACCGGATCCTGCAGCAGAAAGAACCGGTGACCATCAATCTCAAGGAGCCGGTGAGCGAATACCGGCTCTTCCAGCTGGCCAGCGACCTGCTGGGCCGGAACCACATCTCGGTCTATGAAAAAGAAGGCATCTTCTACCTGTGGACCAACGCCGAAAACCAGGAGGTGGCCATCGGCATTGGCATCCGTCCCGAAGACATCCCACCGGGGTCCGGCACCGTGCGGCAGTTCATGCCGATCAGGTATGCCGACGCCCAGAATATAAACCGGTTCCTGGTCAAGGAACAGGGCCTGCAAGTGGTCGTTGCCCTGGGGGAGAACCTGCTGGTCGCCACCGGCAACCGGGAGCAGATCGAGCAGCTGGCCGCCATGGTCCGCATCCTGGACCAACCGGCCATGCGCGGCCGCTACATTGCCATGATGAAGGTGGAATACTGGACCCCGAAGCAAATGGCCGAAAAGCTGAAGCAGATCCTGCGCCAGGAAGGCATTCCAGTCAGCGACAATCCCGGCCGCGGCGGCCTCTACCTCAACCAGCTTGACCGCCGGGGAAGCCTGCTGGCCTTCGCCGCCGAAAAAAGCTGGCTGGAACGGGCTCGCTACTGGGTCCAAAATCTTGACGTCCCCCCCAAAGAGGACAGCCGCCGCTACTTTGTCTATTTCCCCGAAAACAGCAAGGCCGCCGACTTGGCCGAAGCCCTGAACAGCATCATTTCGACCGGCATATCTTCGCAGCCGGCCGGCATCCCGGCGGCGAAAGCCGGCGGCAAGGCCGGTGCCGGCAGGAAAGAACCACAAACCGCACTCACCTACTCCGCCGGCAAGATCCGGATTGCCGTAGACGAAAACCGCAACGCCCTGCTCTTTTACACCACGGCGCCGGAATACCAGCAGCTGAAAAAGCTGCTGCGGCAGCTGGACATCATCCCGGTGCAGGTGCTGCTGGAAGCCTCGATCGTCGAGATCACCCTGACCGACAACCTCCAGTTCGGCCTGGAATGGTATTTGCAAAACAATTCCAACGCTCAAATCTCCATTGTTAAAACCCTTGGTGGTTTGGGCGTCGCCGCCGGCGGCCTGGATTATTCGCTTATCAGTGATTCCGGCAAATTCAAGCTGCTGATCAACGCCATGGCCCAGGACGGCAAGGTGAAAATCCTTTCCAACCCGCGGCTCATGGTCCGCGACGGCAAAAGCGCCTCCTTTGTGGTCGGCACCGAGGTGCCGGTGACCACCCAGGAGGCCACCTCCCCCGACATCCAGACGGAGGGTACCACCGGCATTATCCGCTCGGTACAGTACCGCAGCACCGGGGTTTCCCTCCAGGTTACGCCGCTGGTTCACGCCCGGGGAGTGGTCACCATGGAAATCAGCCAGGAGGTCAGCGAAGCCCAGACTAACAATACCTCAGATATCAGTTCACCAATGATTCTCAACCGGACGATCAACACCGAGGTGGTGGCCGCCGACGGCCAGACCGTTCTCCTGGCCGGCTTGATCAGCGAAAGCAACAGCCGCACGGTAACCAAAGTGCCATTGCTCGGCGATCTGCCTTGGGTCGGCAACCTGTTCAAAAATACCAGTTCAGGCATCAAGCGGACGGAGCTGGTGGTCATGATCACTCCGCACATTATCCACAAAAGCCGGCAGGCCGACGACCTGCGGGAGGCGGTGTTCGACACCTTCCAGCTCCTGGAAAGGGGGGCACGATAGGATTGCAAAAAGGCGGCCAGGATTACAAAATTGTTTCCAAAAAGACGAAACAGGGTTTTAGAATACCACCATTGTCAGGAAACCCCTTGAAAAACTTTTTTCTTTTTGACGAAAAAAGATTCTTGACTTGGGTAAAACCCTGTGATAGGAGGGTGAAACCGATAGAGGAATCAAAAAGGGGGGGGGGAAGTTGTTTCCTCCAGGTGCGTTGCGAACCGGTTTTTTTCTTAAACCTTTCGGCACTGTCTGCCGATGGTGGTTTTGGCTGATAGCTTAATTTAGGATTCAGCAAGTACTTGAAATCAACTCAGGCGTTCGATTCGAAAGGAGGTGTCCGGGAACCAGAGGCAGGCATGGATTGCAGTTAAAACTGGATTTGTAATGATTTTTCAATGAGAAGAACAGAGAACTATTAATTTTTTTCCAAAGACAGGAACTATCAACAACTCAATCAATGGAGGGAAGAGAAAATGACGAAAAAATTTTTCAGTGCTTTACTTATTGCGGTTTTCATGGTCGCCATGGCCGGTGCAGCCTGGGCGTCCAGCTTGAGCATGACGGCGGCGACCTATACGATTGGCAGCGAGTGGCTGCAAGGACAGGCGGGAGCCATAAATGTTGACCTGGGCGACGCTTGCCCTACTCCCGGGACACTTCCCCCGGCTTATGTCGACTATGCTGACATCACCTACACGCCCAGCATCGACATGGGCATCAACAACGTCCTCGTGGTCAAAGTCACCAACGGCGCGTTGGCTCCCAACACCAGCTACGCTTTGTGGGATGGTGTTGGAACTGCAAAAGTTGCCGATCTGGTGGATTTCATCGCCGATGGCAGCGGCAACTACACCACTCTCAAATTTAAATTTACCGCTACCGTTCTCGTAAACACCGTGTTGACATTCACGGAAGACGGGTTAGTCCCGGCAGCCGGCAACGCCCCGGAACTGGTCTCGAGCACGACCCAGCTGATGACCGGTGCCATGACCCTGCAGGTCACCGAGGCCTATGACGACACCTCCCTGCCCCTGCAGGCTCCGCTGACCGGCGCCGTTCAAGTTATGCGTACCGCCGCCCAGTTGAGCGCCAGCGTAACCTCGGCATCTTCGGTCATCGACGTCGAGTCCAGCCCCAGCCGTTCCAAGTTTGTCAGCGAAGGCGTAGGATCTGACACCCCGAGCACGACAAGCTCCAGAGCCACCGTTCGCGTTTTCAATGCCACCGTCAACCAGGGCCTCGTCCTTGACGTCAACGATACCTACACCATCACCGTCAACGGCAACCA
>MUKC01000160.1 GCA_002049795.1 Desulfobacca sp. 4484_104
CGCTGTGCAGCCCGTTTTTACGCGCCACCCCATTCCCGCAATCGCTTCCCGATCTCGGGATTTCGTCTGGTGCGAGAGGTCGGACCGGAATAGAGTAGGGCTTTCCCCAACCCCAAAATAATGCTTGCCAGGTTGGTATTTCCAACCTGGCCTTATTCTTTTCCTGACCGCACCACTCCAGGTTTTCTTAACATCCGGCCAGCCTTGACCATAAAAAAAGCAAGTTAAAGGTATTTCCTCTTTAACTTGCTAAATTATTTATAATTTCTGGTCGGGACGAGAGGATTTGAACCTCCGACCCCCTGAACCCCATTCATGCGCTACCAGACTGCGCTACGTCCCGACTAAACATTATCTTCTTATCAATAACAGGCCGGGCTGTCAATGAGAATTGGCTACTAGGGGTTTAATAAGATTTCTGACCGCTTTGATTTCCAATCCGTGCGGTCAGAAATTGGTTGGAGGATAATTAATTGCCAAAATCATGCTTGACAGTTCCAAAATGTCAATTGTATAATACCTACAATTGCAGGCCCCGTTGGGTTAAAAGGGAAGACGGTGAAAATCCGTCGCGGTCCCGCCGCTGTGACCGGGGACGAAACCAGCAGGAGGCCACTGGCTCGATAAACGGGCTGGGAAGGCGCTGGGAGTAGAAAGAGCCGGGAGTCAGAAGACCTGCCTGTGTAAATAAGGAGATTGTCGCCGTCAGAGCCGCAACTCCTAATGTTTGAGGACTAAGAAAGCTGGGTGCAATCCTCAATTCTCGCAACGGAGAATTGAGGTTTTTTTTGGGACTGGCTAACGGCCAGTAAATCTGGACAGATCTAAATAGTTTATAATCCTGGGGCATCTCCGCCCTCTCCTTATCCCTGGCGCCCTGTCGGCCTGGCTTGTCGATATCTTAGGGTACAGATAAATCGGGCCGACAGGAATCTTTGCATAAGTGTTTACCGCAGATTGAGTGGTCCCGGATCGAGACGGCCGAAGCTCAAGGCCTGATTAAGGCGGCATCGGCCTGATTTCTAATCTCCAAAAAATCTGATGGACTTTTTCAATTTGCCAAAAAGAGGCCCCGGCCTGCCGCCCGACCCGGGTAAAGTCCTGGAACCGCAGCGCCGAATGAAGAGCTATCAGCCGGATGGCAGGAAAGGTCAGGTAGAAACTCTGACCTTGCTGGCGGGCAAAGGACCGGATGTCCCCAAGCCAGGCGTCCCGGTCCAATTCATATAACCAGGCCCGCCCTCGGGGTTTGAGAACTCGTAATAATTCTTGGACGCCAAGGATAGGCTCACGCCAATGATGGTAACTCATGGTCGCTACTACCAGATCAAAGGATTGCCCGGCAAATGGTAAAGCCGTGGCGGAAGCGACCAGCACTACAGCACGGCGGGCAAGATGAGAACGGCACAGACGGCGTTGGCTGAGAGCCGCCATCCGAGGAGATATATCAAGACCGATGGTCTGAATATCGGGGCGGCGGCGGGCGATCATTTTTAGCAGACGCCCCGGGCCGGTGCCGACATCGAGCAGCAGACCACCGGGCGGCAAGGCGATCTGCATGTCTTCAACAAACCGGGCATATAAACTTTGAAAATAAGAACTTCCGGTCGCCCAATCATAATAATAGGCAAAGGGGCCAGGAATTGCTTCCATTGTCAGCTCCTTCCGATGCTGCGATTTTAACCTTTCGGGACCGCTTGCCCCCTCAGGATATCTGATCAAGAGGGGTTAGCCATTCACTCAGACCACGTTCAGACCCCAACGGTTAATGGCAGGTTCCCTTTTTATATCATATCTGCCAACTGGAAAGCTTACCCCAAATTTTTGGTGGCTTAACCGAGGTCTTAGAAAGTAATAAACGGGGCCAGGTGGAGCAACAGCATAATCCTAAACAATTCCCTTGCATTAAAGCAGATTTTGACTTATATTTTTATCTAACTTAAGTCCCTTTGAGGGTTACCAAGGTCTTAAGGGCTACCCTCGCCGGCTCAGATTACAAAATTAAGTCTGCAACAGATATATTGCGATCAGCTTTTAAGTAGTAGATTCTAAGGAGCGTCCATGCCATTGACCAAAGCAGGCCTGGTCCAGGTGCTTTTTGAGAAAGAGATCTTATCCAAGGCCGACGCGGCCCGCGCCGTCGAAGCCGTATTCAGTCTCATCAAACAAGCCTTGGCCTCAGACGAGGATGTGCTCATCAGTGGTTTTGGAAAATGGACTGTGAAAGACAAACGAGAACGCCGGGGGCGTAACCCTCAGACCGGACAAGAGGTGACCATTAATGCCCGCCGGGTGGTAACCTTCAAGGCATCGGGGGTTCTGCGCCGCTTAATCAGCGAACACATCACCAAGCAGCCGCGCATGGCTAAGTAACCCCACCCAATCTGATGGGGGATCGTCCAATGGCAGGACTGCGGACTTTGGATCCGCCAATGGAGGTTCGAATCCTCCTCCCCCAGCCAAAAAATACCAGATAAATCAACGACTTACAATGCCGATTTGAGGCTTGCAGGCGTTTTGCAGGCGGTCGGGTTGCACGCAGTCTTAGAACCCTTTCCGATCGAACTTTTCCCAGCGCAGGGCACGAGCCTCACCCGGACGGCAGCCCTGGCGCATCAGTAATAAGTAAAAGGCCCGGAGCATTGGCTCCCGAACATGGGATAGAATTTCGGCCTGCTGCGCCTCGGTTATCCATTTGATTTTCGCCTCAGGCACGCAGATCGTAGGGAATGGCGGGATGCGTTTAATTTCCTCTCGATCATATGCATCGGCAAAGATTTTATAAGCCTGTTAAAAAGTCTCTCCCGAGTCCGGAAACATATAGGACAGGGTTTGCAGGGCTCGAAAACTCAACATCTTGCAGAGGCATTGTTTGTTAGGCTCTTCTTGTTCCCACTTGATGACATTGAAGTCGTAACTTATGAGGTCAGTGCCATCATAGATTTTAACTTGGTTGCCGTCAACCATATAGGGATAGGCGCTTGCCACCCCGCCAATGCTGAGGGCCAAGGTCAGGACAACGACTGAACCAATCAATGCTTTTCCGGCTTTGCTTAACATAAGCATATACCTACCTGTTTATTTTACCTTGTTCCCAAGTACAACTTGGGAACAAGGGGTAAAATTTGTTATTCTCATGTCCAAGTTGTACTTGGACACGATGTTTAATAAAACTTAGGGAATAACGCTAAAGCCGTATGACTAAAATTCTCGGCTCGCCAAAGTAACACTGGCTTTTTAACTTTCAATGCACCGCCCACACCAGCGACAATATCGGCATCAGAACAATCGCCCGGCATCCCAAGCACTGGTAAGCTCCAAGAGGGCAATCCATTTCTCGGTAATGGGGTATTCCGCGGCCAGGTTTACCGTGACAAAATCGCGGGGTTCCTGTTTTCCATCATCATTGGTAAATGAGGTCGGCATGGAGTAATACAAATTACCGTAAAAAATGAAGGGCTTGATCCATTTGGCCAGGTTCAGTCCGGTGGTGAAGACAAAGGACCCGCCGCCCAACTCATCGGTTCCCAGATTGTTGGGGTTCAAGCGCTTATAGTGGCCGGTGGGAAAATCCGTGGCAAAAATGGCAGACATGGCGGGCGCCAACGGCCCCTCGTTCAATAAGAGGTATTTAAAGGTCAGGTTGACGTCGCCGAAACCGCCATAACTGGCCGACCGGTCTCCACTGGGGCCGGGCTCATTGACACTACTGGCCCAATTGACCGCCATGGGGATAACCGTAAAAACCTCAAGATTTTCCCAGGCACCATAGGTGATCTGCAAGTCGAAACCGAAAGAATAAAAATCTCCGGTGTCGGTAAGTATGGGTCCAAAGGTGCCAGGGCATTCTTCTTGCCGCGCCGGGGATGTTGCGACTTCTGCAGACTTTTCCAATTCTTCACTCCAAACCGTTGCTGGTTGCACAAGGCACATAACCAACAACAGCATTACCCAAAATCGCTTTTGCTTCATTTCTATTTCTCCTTTCTCAATCTGGTATCATCAACCCTGGACAGGTTTTCACACACCTTGACGGGCTTGGCCCGAACCGTAAGCTTGTCAAAATAAGGCCCAAACAGATCATGATCCAGGCGAATCATCAGATGTTGGCAACGCGCACATATGGCCAAATGGTCATCTACCCCGGCAATGCGGGTTTCTGTAACCTGGCAATTGGTGCATTGGTAGTGGTACACGGGCATAACCATACCCCCCCTACAACTATTAGATCTTTTCCCGAAATCGCGATTCCAGTGGTCCCTATTAAGCTTTTAGATATTCTACATAAATCTTGTTGGTCAGATGGCATCCCAGGAGATGCTCGCCTTCTCCGGCCCGCACCAAAAGCGGAACCGGGTCTCTTTCCAGACGCTGCAAAAGCTTGAGTTCGCTATCCGGCTTGATCCAATGTCGATCAAATTCCTCTAAATGGGTACCGTTCGCTAAGACTTGCGTAATTACCCCAGCTTCGCCGACAGCCAGGAGGGGAATCTGGGTAGACCCGTTTTTACCCTGGACCAGGATAGCTGCCCCGGGCAGATGGTCTTTATAGAAGTCACGGTTAGGCAGGAAGGAACCTTCCCAGCAAGTCAAAACCACATGCTGATTCTGGATGAGAACGAAAGTGGGGCCGGTGCAAGGAAGGTATTTCTTCAAGACAATCTCTGTGTCCTTCTCTAAACCGATGCCCTTATAAACTTGATAAGCCTCGTGGCCGCTCTCGAAGGCGGAAATCTGGCCGGAAGCTCCGGGCCGGAGGTTGGTCAGACGCTCGCCCTCGATCATGCCCCCCCCGCTCCCTTTCTGCGTCTTTTAAGGTAAGCTTCATTTCTATCCTCCCGATGATTAATATTTTCCAGCCGCCAGGCAGCTATCATCCTGCTCAAGCGCTGAGCTATCAAACGCCGTAATGGCCCAGAACTGACATTGTTCGCTGGCTGAGAGCAGCATTTGATATTCTTCGGCATTTTTGGGTTGTCGGCAGATGCGATAACAACCATCGGTACCCTTGCAGATATGCTCTGGAGCGTAACGCTGGCCTTGGCGCCACGCCAACAACGATCTTGGAGAATTTCAAATCTACCCATTAATTTCTGAAACCCCCCTTTTATTGAGTATGAGTTTCAATATAGATGCAACTGATAATCAGAAACAATTATTTAGACCCCATAATTTAACTTGTCAAGCTTTTTTTTTATCCGTCGTTGGGATTAAGGATACCGCCTCCGATTTTTCTAAAGATGACAATCATTAACGGCCTCGGCCCGGCTTTAAAATTTTTGCTTGACGATTTCGGCAGGCTTATGATGCTGACACGGACAATTCTGACAATTGCCCCCGCACGCGCACTCCGATTCGGGAAGTGGTAATTTATGCACCGTCCAGCGTAATTGCGGACGCTCAGCAGATAGGGCGAACTTTCTCTCCCTGATGATTTGCGCCAAGCCATTCTCCAAGAGGTCGAGCTTGGCCTCATCTACCTTCCCCGCCTCTTCTAAATCAATAATAATTACCGGAAAAAATCCCAAGCCCGAACGGGCCGCCCCCAGCAGCAGATCAACATCTAACTATCTTCACTAACGCTTGCGAGACGCTTTCCAGACTGGAGCCGGGAAGCGTATAAAATGGTTTGTTATATTTCCGACACAGTTTGCGCACACAGCGGCGGGCGGTGTGGCTATTGCAACTTAACGGACAAAGCACCACATCAGAATATTTGATGCGATCTTCCAGGTTTTTTTTACCCTGTTGCATGTAGCCGTCATGGTATTCAAATTGACCCCCCAGGGTTTCTACCTGTTCCCGATAAAACGGCTCTAATTTGGTAATTCCGCCTACCAATAGGATGCGCCGGGCACCTAAATTTGAATTGGGACATAACTTAGGACACAGATCACAACAAGGCTGAGACAGACGGCTAATCTCCTGACGGAGCCGACCATTAATTTCTTGTTGGCGGTTCAGTTTCTCCATCACCAGCTGATAACGGCCCTGCCAAATCTGCGCCTGGTGGCTGTATTCCTTAACCTGGCGTCGCAGGCCTTCTAGTTCGGACCTCTTGGACTGACATTCAACGTGACCGACGCTTTCTCTCTGGGACATTTGGCGGTCGGCTAACTCGGCCAGTCGGTGACACCTTTTTTCCAAGACCTGATGCTGCCGTTCGAGTTTAATGAGATCTTTTTCCAGAGCCTTCTTTTCTTTAGCCAGGATGCGGCGCTGACTGACCGCGCCCTTCAATTGGGTCTCCAGTTCCAGGTTTTTGAGCTCGAGGCAAACCAAAGTACGCTTTTCTTTCAAGCCGTCCTTTATGTTTTGAAACGACAACATATGGATATCATCATAAATCTGATCAATGTCCGATTGGTTCAGATCGCCTCGCGTGACCGCCGTCCACAACAAACCCAAAATTTCCCCCTGGGTCAGACTTTTTCTCCATGCCTCCATAAATTGGGGCTGATCCAAAGTGCCGAACTGCACCAGTTCTTTCCGAAATTTTTGGTTCAGGCATTTATCCAAACGTTGCGATACCGGGTTCATTGTACGGGCCTGCTTCACCAAAAAGGCGTGCAGTTCGTTGGGCTGGCGACCGGCACTTTTATATCCGGCCCGTCGCAGGATGGCTTTTTGTTCCTGAAGTGTGGTACAAAGCCCGACCACCGGACAGATAAACTCTGGACAAATCTCCCATAACTGCAGACGCTCAGAGTGCTTAGGGAGCACGGGTGTCAAAGTTTGAGACAACGACAGGGCGGTATTGCTGGCCATAATCCTTCTCCATTGAAATTATTTTTACTGAGTTTCAATAACAATAAAATCGGTGGCTGTCAACAGTTTTTTTACACCAATCCTAAAAAATTTTTTCCGGCTTCTGCGATACATAAATTTATGCCAATAAATATTTAGTCACCTATGTAGGTTAGCACCATACTGGGCCAGTCCCGGATATTGCTAAAATATTTTTAAGGTCTTTAGCAAAAATGGCTTGACAAACGCCAAAATTAGTTTATCTAATGCAAATGATATGCAATTGCTATTTAATCTTAGGCATCAAGGAGGTAGGCAATGAGTGCCCTAGTCTTAAACAGTCTGAAAAAAGGCCAGAAGGCTAGAATAACCGGGATAACCAATAACAGCGATTTGAAGAGGCGTTTGTTAAAAATGGGCCTGGTCCGCGGGGAGATAATTGAGGTGGAACGGGTAGCCCCGCTAGGAGACCCTATTGATGTGGTCGTCAAAGGTTATCATCTTTCTCTGCGTCAGGAAGAGGCCAAATTGGTGGAAGTTGAGGTCGCCTAGTATGGGTCCGTTAAACATGGTAGAAAATGGTCGTCCAGTTGAAGTCTTGCATATCCAGGTGAGGCCGAGGTATGTTCTGCCGTTTGGCGGTAATGGGTATTTTCCCTGGCACCAGGCTTATCATGGTTCACAATGGCCGTCCTGGCCCGGTAATGTTGGCTTTCGACGGTAAACAGTTGGGAATGGGTTTTGGTGGGGCCTAACGTATTCTGGTCAAACCGGTGCACTAAGCCCGAGCCCTTATAACGCTTGGGTATTAGCAACTTTTACTAGCAGCTAAGGAGGAACAAGGAAATAATGGCAGAATTGACCATTTGTCTCGGAGGCAATCCCAACGCCGGGAAGACTACGGTATTCAACAAATTAATCGGCGCGCATCAGAAAGTAGGCAACTGGCCAGGGGTTACGGTCGAAAAGAAGGAAGGCAATTATTCTTATCAGGGGAAAAGCATCCGGGTGGTGGATTTGCCAGGGACGTATAGTCTGACCGCTTATTCCCTGGATGAGCGCATTGCCAGTGATTTTCTCGTCAAAGAACAGCCGGATGTAAGCGTAGCCATTGTCGATGCCTCGAACCTGGAGCGCAACCTCTATCTTGTCGTAGAGTTGCTGGAACTAGGGGCCAACCTGGTGGTTGACCTGAACATGATGGACCTGGTGCGCCAAAAAAAGTGGCGACTCGATGTTGAGCAACTTTCCAAATCCCTGGGCGCCCCCGTAGTCTCCACGGTAGCTAATCGCTGCGAGGGTCTGGAGGAATTGCAAGAGGCCATTGCCGCCGCCGCAAAGTGCCAGGCACAGCCCTTAAAAATCGATTATGGTCCCGAGGTGGAAAATGCCCTAGGCCAATTGACCGCATCCATAAATACTCCCAGTCGCTGGTTAGCCCTCAAACTTTTGGAAAACAACTCTCAGGTGAAAGAATGGCTCCAGGGCTGGCCCCAGGGAGAAAAAATCTTGCATAAAGCCGAGGTTCTGGCCGCCGATCTCGGCAAGCTCATCGCCGACGATCCAGAGACTTATCTGATTGAGAGACGTTATGGTTTCATCAATGGGCTGATGAAAGAATGCCTGGCTAAACCTCTGGATCTGGCCGAGAGAATTTCTCTTTCGGATAAGATTGATAAAATTGTCCTCAATCGTTGGCTGGGCATCCCGATCTTTTTGTTGTTCATGTGGCTGACCTTCAAACTGGTCTTTGACCTGGGTAGTCCTTTGGCCGATTATATTGATGGAGGCTTTGGCTGGCTCGCCGAGGCCACCAAAACCGGACTCGGCGAGAACTGGTTGGCTTCGCTTTTAGGTGACGGCATCATCGCCGGCGTCGGTTCCGTGCTGGTCTTTTTGCCCAATATTTTAATCCTGTTCTTAATGATTGGCATCCTCGAAGACAGCGGCTATATGGCCCGGGCCGCGTTTGTGATGGATAGATTTATGCATAGCCTGGGGCTACACGGCAAATCTTTTATTCCCATGATTCTCGGTTTGGGCTGCAATATTCCCGGCATTATGGCTTGCCGGACGCTTGAATCTCGAAAAGACCGGCTGTTGACCATATTGATTAACCCGTTTATGTCTTGTTCGGCCCGCTTGCCGATCTATGTCTTGTTTGCCGGGGCCTTTTTTGCCCACCACGCCGGGGCAGTGATCTTTATCTTGTATGTGCTCGGCATCATAGTAGCCGTGTTGACCGCGCTGCTCTTTAAGTCTCTGTTCTTTAAAGGGCAGGTGGCACCGCTGATTATGGAGCTGCCGCCCTACCGCATGCCGACGGTTAAATCCGTATTGCTGCAAATGTGGCAGCGGGCCAGTATGTTTGTCAAAAAGGCCGGAACCATTATCCTGGCCGGGGTAATCCTGATCTGGTTGCTGTCTTCGCTGCCGGTCGGGGTGGAGTATGCCAGTGAGCAGAGCTGGATCGGCCAGTTAGGCAAAGTCTTTGCGCCGCTCTTTGTTGCCCCAATATTTTACCGGGCTGTCCGCCTTCTCTTTTATGGTGATGTCGCTGCTTTACATTCCCTGCATTGCTAGTATCGGGGTCATCAAAGCCGAGACCAACTCCTGGAAATGGACCGGTCTGGCCGTGGGCTGGAGTCTGTTGGTAGGCTGGGCCAGCGCCGTAGTAATCTTTCAACTGGGACAACTAATGACTTGATTACTTAAGCTTATGCTCTTCTTCAGGGATTGGTAGAAAAGCTTGGCCTTCAGGAGAAGATTTAAGTAACCTCGCGGTATTATCCCAAACCGCCATAAACCATTGGTCTTTAGAGATGTAGCCTCCCCTTCGCAGTTTTTTGTGAAACCTGCAAATCCCGGGATATTGAAATCATCCCAGGCTACGTCTCCAAAGACCATGTTTACCTATCCCCGCCCGTTTCCTATCCCCGTGTGATTTTGCTAACCTAAAAATGACTCCTCTGGGGCGGTTTTGCTATCCTATCCCCGTGTGATTTTGCTAACCTAAAAATGACTCCTCTGGGGCGGTTTTGCTATAGTAAGTAGAAAATCGAAATCTAGCATTTCAGGTAAATTTCACACAGGCACAAGCCAGACATTTTACTAGTAATATTATATGAATAGAGATCACCTTTCTCAGGAGGTCCTTATCCTGCTGAAAATTGCTGACACCTGGCAAAAAACTTCACAGTCATTACTCCGAAAAAGTTTAGCGACTGATGATCCACATTTGAGAAAAAAATCATGGCGCTCCATTTTATCGCCGCCGATATCAAGAAGACCTTGAAG
>MUKC01000161.1 GCA_002049795.1 Desulfobacca sp. 4484_104
ACAGCTTCAACGAGGGTCCCTACGTGGTGGCGGCCACGGTGACCGGCAAGCTTTCCAGCTATTTTGCCGATCATCCCCTGCCCCAGCCGCAGCCGAAAAAAGAGGAAAAGAAATCGGCGAAGAAAGACCAGGACAAGGCCGAAGATGCCGAAGAGGCGCCGGAGCAGGATATTCCCCCGGTCAAGGAATTGCAGCAGGCCCTGGTGAAGAGCACCGACAAGGGCAGGCTGATCCTGGTTGGCTGCAACGACTTCATGAAAGATGACTTCCTGGACGGTTTGATGGCCTCGTTTTTCTTTAACAGCATTGACTGGCTGCTGCAGGACGAGGGGTTGATCGGCATCCGTTCCCGGGGGCTGGGCAACCGGCCGTTGAAGGAACTGGAGCCGGGCCTGCAGCAGGCGGTGATCTACGCCGACATCCTCCTGGTGCCGTTGCTGCTGATCCTGGCCGGCCTGCTGCACTGGCGCTGGCGTCGCCGGCGGATCAAAAAGCGGATAGCCAGGTTGATGAAATAGCCGCCGGCAGAATCATGGATGAAGGCTTTTGGGCGCGGCATGGGAAAGCCGTCGGCTGGCTGGGTTTGGCTGAGGCGGTATCCATGGACGAGGAACCGCGCGAATATTGAGAGGGTTTTTGGCAATGAAAAGTAAAAATACCATCCTGGTTATCGTTGTGCTGCTGGTATGCGGCACTTTCTACTGGTTCATGCTTCGTGAGGATGCCGGGCGGCATCAGCCGAAAGTTCAGCGGCCGTTCGCGGCCGTCGAGGCTTCCAGCTGGCAGCGGCTGGAGTTTGCCGCCCCGGTGGAGTTTGCCGCCCCGGAGAAGAAACCGGTGACCCTGGTGAAAAAAGACGACCGCTGGCAGGTGGAAGGGATGGAGAAATGCGAGGTAAAAACGGAGATGGTTGAGCACATCCTTGCCGCCCTGCAGGAACTCAGGCTTGACAGCCTGGTAACTTCGCACATCCTTGCCGCCCTGCAGGAACTCAGGCTTGACAGCCTGGTAACTTCCGGCAAGGAGAAGTTTGCCGACTACCAGGTTGACGAGCAGAAATCCAGTCCTTTCCCGCATCATATGCGCATGCGCTTGATTTCCGTTTCCCGGGACCAGGCGAAGGTGGAGCTGGCCACGGAAGTCTGCCATCTGCAGCCCTACGGCATCGTTCACGGCGGCGTGATGGCAACGCTGATTGATACGGCCACCTTCTGGGCCGCATTCGCGAGGCTGCCGGAAGATGCCGGGCTGGTAAACGTGGACCTCAAGCTCAACTACCTGAAACCGGTTAAAACAGGCCTCCTGAGCGCGGACTCATGGTTATTCCGGGAAAAGGGATTGAACTGGGAATCCCGAAGTTTCTCGATTCATAAAAACAACTACGGCCCACTGTCCCGCAATTATTTCATTTCTCATTCCGACCAAAAAGATTTTCAAACAATTCCTGGTAAAGTTGGGCCCCATCCGTGGATTTTTTGGCCAGCTCGGCCATGTTCTGGGAAAGCTCAAGCCATTTTTCGTATTGGGCGGCGGTAGCTGTTTTGTAGTCAATGAAATTTTTTATGCTTTGCTGCAGATAGTTGTCAAAAAATTCAATTAAAAGATTATCTCCATATTTGATGATGGTATGGAGTAGTGGTGATGGCAGCAGGCAATTGTTCTGCTTGGCTTCTTCAAGGGTGATCTGGGTAAGAATGAGCGACGTAACATCTTCCTTACTTTTTGCATCAACGACCTCAACGTTCGATCCCCCGCGGATCAGTTCGGCAACTTCCTGCAAAGTGACATATTTGCTGTTATTGGTATTGTAAAGCCTTCTGTTGGAATATTTTTTTAATGTTATTTTTTCCAAATCCCGATTCCTTCCTTCTCATCAAAAATAATTTATGCGGCGCACAAAAAAAGTAAGTTTATTGTCAGGGTGATCATTGTAATATGCATGGTAATTGTCATATAAGAATACGATATAACTTAAAAATAATTATTTTTCAAGCTTAAAATGTCCTGCGTATAATTTGTGTGCAGTGCAACATTTTTTTCTTGACAGGCCCGGTAGAGAGGTGTATATGAGGGCCAAGTTGCTGCTGATTTCCGAAAAAGGTGGGGATGACAAATGTCGGCGGCTTATATCAATTGCAAAGCTCAGGAGCGTCTTATGAATCAGAAGCAAACGCAAGCAAAACAAACGAAGGAGAAAAAAATGGACCAGAAACAAATGATGAAACAGATGCTGGAAATGAACAAAATGGCTTGTGACAATGCCTTTCAGAGTATTGTTACCATCCAGGAGCAGACCCAGGCAATGACCAACAAATTTATCGAGCAGGCTTCATGGCTTCCCGCGGAAGCAAAAAAAGCCATTGACGAGTGGTTGGCAAGCTACAAGAAGGGCCGGGAAGATTTTAAAAAGCTGGTTGATACTGCTTATGCAAACATGTTGAAAAGCTTCTAAAGAACGGGATTTCACCATCTATTTGCAGAACTGTGTAGCGGTGCGCCTCATTAATGAAGCCGGATTTTTCGGGAAATGGCAATTGGTGAATGGCGCACCGCTCTTTTTCCATAGAGCGGTCGGCAACCCGTGAAAAGACGTACTGTTCCCTTGTAGTTGTCAGTTTGAATTCATCCGAAACGGGAGTTTCCGGATGGAAACCAGTTAGGTTAAGGAGAGTTGTTTGAATGGAAATGAATAAAGGTGACGCCGAAGCAGCAAAAGTAATGCTTGATCAAATGTATAACCAGTTGGTTGATTCCCTGGAGCAACAGACCGAGTTGCAATCAAAACTCTTTGAGTTATATATGAATTCGCAGAAATCCGTTGCATCTTTCAGCGAGGGTATGGCCAGTTATCTGGAACGGTTTGCCGAACCGCAGAAATATGCCATCCAGAGTTTTCTTGAAGTCCAGCGGCAAAAAGCTGAAATGATCCCTTCCCTGGATGATTTTAAGGGTCAGCATGACGGAATTCCATATGCGTGCCCTGGGCCGGGCTTTGAATGCCGCCTTGAGCAGCATCAACGAAAACGGCGATGCCGAAGCCTTGTTTGAGTATGCCCGCAAGCAGGCGGAACTGTTTGAATCCGTTGTTTGTGACTACCCACAGGCAATTCGCAATATTAAAGCTGAATATGGTTTTCACTTTGACCAGCCGGGCTACAAAAAAGTGGCGGAGACAGACCGTTTTTTCCTCTACCAGGTTTTGCCGTCAGACAAGAAGGTAGCCGTAAGAAACAATGGCAAGCCGGTGCTTTTGATCCCACCCTATGTGTTGGGAGAGAATATTCTCTGTTTTCTTCCCGGTGAGCAGAAAAGCTATGCCCATGCCTATGCCAACCAGGGGGTGCCAACCTATATCCGGGTGGTCAAGGATATTGCCACGACCCCTGCCGTGCAGGATATGACCGGTGAGGACGATGTCCGCGATACACGAACTTTTTGTGAGAAAATCAAAGCTGACCATGGTCGAGCGCTGACCCTGAATGGCTACTGCCAGGGTGGATTTTTCGCGACCCTGGCCATGCTGTCGGGAGAACTGGATGGTCTGGTCGATAGCCTGATAACCTGTGTCTCTCCCCTTGATGGAACGCGCAGCGTCGCCCTGGCTGAGTTTATGCAGAACATACCTGATAAATATACAGAGCTTGGCTATGCCATCAAGAACCTGCCCAATGGCAAGCCAGTGGTGAACGGCAAAATCATGAGCTGGGTATATAAGCTGAAAAGCATTGAAACTGAAGCTCCGCTGGTGAATTTTTATCGTGACCTGGCGATGTTTGAAAAATTCATGGAAAGCGGCAAGCAGGTGGGTAAAACTGCTCTGGCCATCAACTACTGGCTGCTTTATGAACAGGTGGACATGCCGGTAGCGATCACCAAAATCAGTTTCGATTCGTATGCCATTCCCGTCGATAAAGACGGCACCCTCCCCATCCGGCTTTTTGGTCGTCAGCTGAATTTCAAGCGGCTGGCGGAAAAAAATATCGAGATGCTGATCTGCGTTGCTGCTGCCGATGACCTCGTTGATCGTGCCGCTGCGGTAGCTGCCTGTGATTATATCGATGCTGAAGTGACGGTTTTCCCGAAAGGTCATGCGGCCATCGCCACTTCCTGGTCACATCCTGAGTCACAGTGTGCCCTGCATACTACTTTCGGCGATAATTATCGCGGCCCGGTTCGTTTTCATCTGGATTTGGAAGCCAGGCAGGATCAGGCTGCCAGGATGACTTTAACGGCAGGTGCAGCGGCGGGAAAACCCGCAGCCAGCCCGAAAAAAGTATCCGCAAAAAGCGCAGCCACGGTGAAAAAGCCAGTACGAAAGCCGGCGGCAAAGCCGAAAGCAGCGACAAAGGCAAAAGCAGCGGTGAAACCGAAAGCGGCGGTGAAATCAAACGTGGTGGAAAAGCCGAAAACAGTAGCGAAAGTTGAAACAACCGGGGTGCCAGGCAGCAATGTTCCGGCATCCAATCGGAAAACATCGGCAACCCGGGTTGCGGCTAAAACATCAACCAGGAAGCCAGCCGCTGCCAGGGCCGTTGCGGCAAAGAGTGTTGCTGAAAGGACAGCAGCAGGTAAGGTAGCCAAACCGGTTGTTGATAAGGGCATTAAAACGGTTAAAAGCACGACTGAAAAATAATCAATAGCTTAATCGGGGATCCTTGCCTGTGATCCCCCAAAGGAGGAAGATAATGCTTGAAATAAAGGATTCGGTTGCCGTCATCACTGGCGGTGGCCGCGGCATCGGCGCGACCCTGGCAACGTACTGGGTCAAACAGGGGGGGAAAGCAATCATTTTTGACATGGCGGCTGACTGCCTGGAGAAAACGAGGGCTGAGCTTGAGGCGTTGGGTGGAGAAGTTACGACCCTGGTTGGCGATGTCACCAAAGAAGATGATTGCACCCGCCTGGCTGAAACCGCCATCGAAAAATATGGGAAGATCAACCTTGTGGCTCCCTTTGCCGGCATTACCAAGGACGGCTTCATGGTCTCAACCGACCGGAGGACGGGCAAGGTAAAGAGCAAAATGTCGCTGGAACAGTTCCAGTCAGTTCTGAACGTCAATCTGACCGGTGTTTTCCTGACTGTCCGCGAATGTACTGAACAGATGATCAACCATGATTGCAGGGGACTTATCTGCCTCGTTTCTTCTATTGGTTCACTGGGAACTGCCGGGCAGATCAATTATTCATCATCCAAGGCAGCGATGTCGGTCATCCCCAAGGTTATGACCGCCGCCTTTTTCCGTCAGGGTTTGTCCCATCGGTTGCGCTGCGTGGCCATTGCCCCGGGGTATACCGGGACCGAGATGGTCAAGAGCATGGATGAGCGGGTGCTTGACAAGGTTTTAGGCCAGGTGCCGATCGGGCGCCTGATTGAGCCGGAAGAAGTGACGTCGCTGGTCGGTGAACTTTATCGTAATGAAGCGTGCGCCGGGGATGTTTACTTTATCCACGGCGGCCTCAGGTTGGGGTCCCGGGGGTAGCAGGGAACAATAACAGTGTCTATGGCAGAATGCCAGGACACCAGCAGATGAGGAGATGCATCATGATACCTAAAGAAATGTTTTCAATGGCAAAAATGTACTATAAAACCGCATTCGATAATTTTGAGCTGTTCCAGAAAAACAGTGAACAAATGCTGAGGATGTTCCTGAATCAGCATGCTGACATGAACAGTGATTTCATGAAACAGTATGAGGAATGGCTGGTCAACAGCCAGAAGGGCTACAATGACTACCGAAAATTAGTTCTTGACGGCTTGGATTACCTGGCTGACACCATGGAAAGACAGTAAGCTACGGAACCGGGGCAGGTTTTATTCCTGCCCCTTGTTTTTATCTGATCAGGTGCCGTTATCTTTTTCCCCGCCCGCCTTTTCAACCACCGGCTCCAGTGCGTCCACCAGCTTCCCTGAACCTTCGTCGCCGTCTTCAGCCATTGATCCGGCTCTGATCCTTCATCCCCATTGATCCAGTAGTGTTTTTTCTGCTGCCCGGGAGGGTTGATAACTCCGGCAACATGACCGCCGGCGCCCAGGACAAAGGTTCTGGAACCGGACAGGAACCTGCCAGCGGTAAACGTTGTTCTCCAGGAAATGATATGGTCATTGATGGTGGAAAGGAAATACGTCGGCGTTTTGATTTTGCCGAGGTCAATCGGTATCCCGCAGACCCTCAAAGCGCCAGGTTCTATCAACCGGTTGCCATTGAACATGTTGTGCATAAAATAACTGTATAACTTGGGCGGCTGATTGGTTGGGTCACTGTTCCAGTAAAGGATGTCAAAGGGTGGCGGATCTATTCCTTGAAGATAGCTTTTAGCCACATAGGCCCAAATCAGTTCATTGGCCCGGATCAGGGAAAAAGAATAAAAGAGGTCCTGTCCGGGGATGAACCCGGTTATACTGGCCTTTTTCTCCTGGCTTTCCAGGTAGCTTTCATCAATAAAAACGCCTAAATCTCCCGGATCGGAAAAATCAAGCATCGTGGTCAGGAAGGTGGCCGAGGCAATCCGGTTTATTTTTTTTCGAGACTCAAGAACCGCCAAGGCGGTGGCCAGCAGAGTGCCGCCGATGCACCAGGAAACGATATTGATTTTCTTTTCCCCTGCAACGTTTCCAACCACCTCCAGAGCGGCCAGAATCCCCTTTTCTACGTAGTCGTCCCAACCCAGCTCGCTGTGCTGCTGATCGGGGTTTACCCAGGAAAGCAAAAAAACCTGGTATCCCTGGTCAAGGCAATAGCGGACAAAGGAGTTATGGGGCTGCAGGTCAAGGATGTAAAATTTGTTGATGTACGGGGGAATAATCAAGAGAGGCCGGTCAAAAACCAATGCCGTGGTTGGCTGGTAATGGATCAACTGCATGATTTCATTTTCATAAATGACTGCCCCCGGGGTCGCGGCCAGGTTTTTCCCCAGGGTGAAGGCCGTCTCATCCGTCATGCTGAGGCGGCCCAGCTTCATATCCTTGCACAGGTTTTCCAGTCCCCTGACCAGGCTTTCTCCCCCGGTTTCCATGGCCCGCTTGATGGCCTCAGGATTAGTCATGAAAAAATTCGTCGGGGCCAGGGCATCAAGAAGATGTTTTACATAAAACGTCAACTTTCTTTTTTCATCCGGGGGCAGGGAAAGGGCATCGACCATGGATACGAGGTTCTTTGAAGCCAGCAGATACGACTGCTTGAGCAGCTGCAGGATTGGGTTTTCATCCCATTCTTGGTCAGCAAAGCGGCTGTCAACAACCTGGGAAAATGATTCAAGCATGTCCGGGTCCCGGCGCATGCTTTCCGGAACCAGCCGGGTCCAGAAATTCAGCTGCTCCTGCTGGTAGGCGGCAATCAATTTCTGCCAGGCCGGCTGATCGTCAGTCGCAAGCTGCCGCTTCCACTCACGCCAGGCCTGGTCATGCTGGGCCAGCATCTGTTCACCAGCGCCGGTCAAAGATTCCAGAAACTCTTTATTGATCTCCATGATGGAGGTGACGATGTCTTGAAAAGAGTCGTTCATCATTTCATCTTGACATAGGAACCGGGGGCGTCTTCCAGGGGTTTGAGCTGACCATCGCCGGGCCTGCGGGCTGGAATTTTCTTGCCCGATCTCCGGTACAGCCATCGGTGCCAGTCAGGCCACCATGACCCCGGGTGTTCCTCGGCTCCGGCCAGCCATTCATCGAGGTTGTCCGGCTGCTTCTCATTGACCAGGTAATGATATTTATGGGCCGCGGGAGGGTTGATCACCCCGGCAATATGTCCCGAGCCGGCGATAATAAAGCGTACCGGTCCCTGGAAATGGTGCCCGCCTTTGAAAACTGAAGGGTAGGGGGATATATGGTCTTCCCGGGCTGACTGGAGATACATGGGTACCTTGATGGTGGTCAGGTCAATCGGGACGTCATCAAAAACGATTGCTCCCGGTTTTACCAGGTGATTGTGAAGGTACATTTCCCGGAGATAAAAGAGGTGCATGGCTCTCGGCATGCGGGTGGAATCCTGGTTCCAGTATAATAAATTAAAGGGGTAAGGCTCCTTGCCCAGCAGATAGTTGTTGACCACAAAGGACCAGATAAGGTCATTGGCCCGCAAAAGGTTGAAAGTGGTCGACATGGATGACGGGCAGCCATGTAGGCCAGGGTGCTGGCCAGCAGCGTGCCGCCGATGCAGTAGCCCACGGTGTTTACTTCACGCTCGCCGGTAGCCATGGCAATAGCGTCCAAAGCGGCAAAAATCCCCTCATGCATATAATTAACAAAGTTTTTTTCAGCCAGCTTGGCATCGGGGTTTACCCATGAAATCACAAAAACAGTATATCCTTTGCTGATTGACCAGCGGATAAAAGAGTTTTTGGGCTCCAGGTCAAGGATGTAAAACTTGTTGATCCACGGGGGAATGATCAACAGGGGGCGCCGAAAAACCGTTTTGGTCAACGGGGCGTACTGGATCAGTTCCATGAGCTCATTGCGGAAGACAACCTTGCCGGGGGTGGTGGCAATGTTGACTCCGACTTCAAAGGCACTGGTGTCAGTCTGCCGGATTTTCAACTGCCCTTCGCCAGCCTTTAAGTCCTCGATAACATTGCGCAGTCCCCGCACCAGGTTTTCACCCTTGCTGTCGATGGTTTCCTTCAGGGCCTCGGGGTTGGTCAGCAGGAAATTGCTGGGTGACATGGAATCGACAAACTGCCTGGTGTAAAATGCAGCCTTACGGGCCTCTTTCTCATCTAATCCTGAAGTTTCAGCCACGGTTTTTTCAATATGTTGAGCCGTCAGCAGATAAGCCTGCTTTAGATGCTCAAACAGCGGGTTTTCTTCCCAGGCGGCGTCTTTAAATCGACGATCTCCTTTTTTCCCGCCGGACGTTGATTGACCCTCCGGCTTTTCCGGCTTTCCCGAATTATGCAGCATTTTTTGCCAGAGATCGGCATACTGGTTCATGAGCGACATCTGGGCCTGAACCAGACGTTCGGGGTTGGCCATCATGGCCTTGCCAAGCTCGATAAACGTGTTGCTGATGTTGAACGGATCGATGTCAGTGGCTTTCGGCTGGGAAGGGGGTTGCTGCTGACTGAAGGCATTGACAAGTTCCTGGCATTGTGCCGTAATTCGGCCCATATTCTCAATCAGAGCCTGGTAGGCGGCTATGGTTTCCTGGTCCGTAGATGCCTTGTTCATTGAATTATTCCCTCTCGTTGCTGGTGCAATGGCGCAAAGTGTACTGCGCAACCGGTAAAAGCTGGTTGCGAAATGATCAGCCTCCTTTATGACAATTCTCAGGAGCTGTCCCGCACTTACATATACAGACCCCCGTTAATGCCATACACCTGGCCGGTAATATAGGCGGATTCATCAGCGGCCAGAAAGCTGACCAGGCGGGCAACTTCCTCCACGGTGCCGAAACGTTTCATCGGGATCTTAGCTTCGATGCTGCGATAGATCTCAGGAGGAATTTTCCTGGTCATTTCCGTTTCGATGAATCCGGGGGCGACAACGTTGGCCGTTACCCCTTTGGTGGCCACTTCCAGCGCCAGCGACTTGGTGAAGCCAATGACCCCGGCTTTGGAAGCGGCGTAATTCGACTGGCCGATATTGCCGGTCAGGCCAATAATGGAACTGACATTGATGATGCGGCCATAACCATTGGGCAGCATGCTTTGCAGGGCTTCATGACAGCAGTGATAAGTTCCGCATAAGTTTATCTGGATAACGCGCAGCCAGACCTCCACCCCCATTTTTACCAGGGTTTTGTCTGCGGTAATGCCGGCGTTGTTGACCAGGATGTCGAGGGAGCCGAACTGCTCAAGTGTTTGTCTGAAAACTTTTTTAACTTCATAAATATTCTCCACACTTCCCTGAAAGGCAGCCGCCTTGACTCCCATTGCTTCCAGTTCATCAACCAACTTAGCTGCACGTTCTTTATTGTGGTTGTAGCCAACTACAATATTGATGCCCTCGGACGCCAGACGTTTGCAGATGGCTTTGCCGATGCCGCGGGAGCCGCCGGTCACCAGAGCTGTTCGTTTTTTTTCAACCATAAGAGCCTCCTTTCTCATGCAGGTTGATGTCATCAACAGTCGCGGATATTTACAATTAAAGCAGAAAAAATCAGTCTATCATCCTGGGTGCTACGTAGCAGCCCGGCCAGCTACTGATTTCAGTTGAATCTAGGCAATGACCAGAAAATAGTCAACAGAACGAAACTGTTGTGAAACGGTCCGAATGGTTGTTGCCGGCAGTAATAAAAAGAATGACACCGGATCCACATGGACTGTTCATGCTTTTTACCGAAACGAAAAAGAGTTTTGTAGGGTATCCGGACAAGAGAAAGACAAGGAATATTTCGGGATAACAGGATTGAGAAGCTTTATCTTCATTTGCCTCAGTGAGAGAAGGGAAATATTGCTGGTGAGGGGCAATGGCAACGGGATAATCTGTTGGATGGTTTTCGGACAGCCAGCCTCGCAGGAATGGCAACCACCGTTGAAGCGTATGCCGACCGGATGAAATGAGCTTGTGATTCATATCATTTACCCCGGCGATAAACTGTTGATATTATAAAGTAATGTACACATGTCTCTCCTAAAAATCAATGAGTTTTTCTGTCGGCTGCCAGCCTCCAGTGGTGGAACTGTTTTTGACCTGGGGTATGTCGACCGGCAACCACTTGTTAACCGAGCATTTTTTCAATGTCTTCCGGTGAGAGGACTTTGCCGCTGGCCCTGACCTGGTCGTCGATGACGATGGCCGGGGTCATCATCACCCCGTGGGCGACAATGTCGTTCAGATCGGTAACCTTTTCCAACTGGTAGTCAATCCCGAGATTTTTTGCCGCTTGCCGCCGCTTCGGCATTTTCGGCCAGTTCCTGGCATTTTCTGCAGCCGGTGCCCAGAATTTTAATCTTTTTCATGCTTCACTCCTTTTCCAGATTTCATCTATCCTCTCAAATGTTTTGTCAAAAAGCCCTTTTTCGTTGTCTCATACAACATGCCAGTGACGGTGGACATGACGACCACTAGGGTGACGAAGACCACCGTTTTTCTGGTTCCCATGGCGCTGCGGATAACCAGCATGTTGGGCAGCGACAGGGCCGGTCCCGCCAGCAGCAGGGCCAGGGCCGG
>MUKC01000050.1 GCA_002049795.1 Desulfobacca sp. 4484_104
ACAAATCAGAGGATTACTTGCCATTTTGAGTAAATAAGGCGCGTTACTTTGCAGTTTTGGCGCGGCTTCCCCAGGAGACGCAGACATGCATGAGCGGCAATTGGTGGCCATTATTCCGGCCCGCTATGGTTCTACGCGTTTTCCCGGCAAACCCCTGGCCCTGATCGCTGGACAGCCGATGATTCAGCGGGTCTATGCACGGGCCACCCAGGTCCAGCAATTCACCGGGGTCTGGGTGGCGACCGATGACCAGCGGATTGTCGACTGTGTTCAAGGTTTTGGCGGCCAGGTACTGCTGACCCGCGGCGATCATCCGTCCGGCACCGATCGCCTGGCGGAAGCGGCCCAACAATTAGGTTTGGCACGCCAGGATGTGATAATCAACATTCAGGGCGACCAGCCGACTTTTCTTGCGCCGGTGATTGAGGAGCTTATCCAGGCCTTGTTGGCGGAACCTGAGGCGCCCATGGCCACCCTGGCCTTTCGTTTGGACGATCTCCAGGCCGCCCACAACCCCAACGTCGTCAAGGTGGTTTTCGATCAGCGCCACCGGGCCTTATATTTTTCCCGGACCCCGATTCCCTTCTGGCGCGAGACCGATCAGACGCCCTATTATTACAAACATATCGGCATTTATGGCTATAGTTACGGGTTTTTACGTGAGTTTGTGCAGTTGCCGCCGGGGGTCTGGGAGCAGGCCGAAAAGCTGGAGCAACTCCGGGCCTTGGAGCACGGCTACGCCATCCGGGTGGTGGAAACCCAGCACGAAACCCTGGAAGTGGATGTGCCCGAAGACATCGCTAGGGTGGAGAGGTATCTTGAGAGCTAATGTGGCCATCCTAACCCTGGGCCCATTTTTTTAGTTGCTCATAGGCGACATTACCGCAGAGCCATGCATTAGTGCGGGTATTATAGAGAAAGGGGACGCCGCCGCAACGCCCCTGATCGTATTGCCGGTACAGGGCGGCGTTGGCCTGGTTGTGCCAGATCTCCAGGTGTTCCACTTCAACCCCCAGCTCGTCCTCCAAACGCTCCAGTAAAGGTTCCAGTTGCCGACAATGGACACATTCGCGGCCATAAAAATGCACTAGGTGCGACCTCTCAGCGGCCATAAGCCGTATCCCCCTTGGTCATTTTGTCGATGATGTTAAGGTCTGGTGTGGTGTTTGTCAAGCCTGGGACCAGGACTTGAGGTTAACCACAGAGGCACCAAGGCACAGAGAGAGACATAGTTATTTCCCCCGTGTTACTCTGTGCCTCTGTGCCTCTGTGGTTAATTATTCGCAGACATACAAGCCGAGCAACGGTCAGGCGCCCAGGGCCGCGACCGCGGCGGCATAAACTTGGGCCACAGTCAAATCTTCCCAGCATGCCGCGCTAGGACAGGGTATTTCCCGACCGCGGGCACAAGGAGCACACCGCCGCGCGCAAGACAGCACCGTCACCTGCGGGCCGGGAGGCGCCCAGACCTGGGGATCGGTAGGGCCAAACAGGGCCAGCACCGCGGGTCCGCCAGTGGCTGCCACCAAATGGGTAATGCCACTGTCGCCACCGACATACAGCTGGCAACGTTCCAGATAGGCAGCTAGATGTGGTAAGGGCAGATCAAAGAGCAAATGCTGTCCGGGGGCCGAGGCCAGGACCTCAATCTTGCCCCGCCATTTTGCTTCCGCCGGACCGGCTACCCAAATCACCCTCGCCCCCAAACCGGCCTGGAGCCGGCAGGCCAATTCCCCATAGTTAGCCAACGGCCAGTTTTTGAGGCGATGACCGCTCCCGGGGGCCAAAGCCACCCAGGGCAGGGACCACTTCCCTCCCCCGCTGCCGGCCTCGTACCAGACCTGGGCGGCAGCCTGGGCCTCGGGCGTCATGATCAACCGGAAAGGGCCGGGCATGGGGTTAATTCCCCATTCCTTTAGGTGTCGGGCCTGGAAGCGACTGACGTGAACCTGCTCCTGACTGGGAAAGGTAGGAAGCCACCGCACAGCCCTAATTCCGGCCTCCTGCAGGCGGGCCGCAATTTGCGGTCGGGGTTGGGGGCTGAAAATCACCGCCAAGTCAAAGTCGGCTAACAATTTTAGCAGGCGTTCCGGTAGCCGCGTCTCGGGCATGAACAGGTGGGCCCAATCAGCCCGCTGACTGTCCCAGATGGCCGCCACCGGTAGATTCGCGGCCAGCAGCGCCAGGCGAGAGGGAGCCCCCAGAAGAGTGAAGCAGGCTTCGGGGTAATGGGCGGCCAAGGCCGTGAGGGCCGGACCGGACAGGAGCACATCGCCCAGCGCGCCCCGGTGCCAGACCAGGACTTTTTTTACCGACCGCGGCAACAACACGAACAAATAACAGATCTGTCACCCCTCTGCCCGGGGTGACCAAAATTCATGCCCCGAAACCAAGGCTTCAATCAGATTCAACCTTAATGTTCTGAAAGCCTTTTTTGGGGCCCGGCTTGGCGGCTGCTTCCAAGGCCCCGAGCCGCTGGTCGATCAGGGCGCGCAGCGCCTTGTAAAACTCTATCCGGGCCTGATGGAGATGGCGGCCAAACTCGCTCTGGGGACCAGCCAACTCCTGTAGAGCCGCGTAAAGCTGACAGAAAGGACATTGCGGCTCTGTCTTCGCGCCCGCCTGCGGCCCGCCGCCAGTCTGCTGGTGGGATTCCTGGGGTTCCTCAGTCTGTGTGCTCATCAACGCCTCCAAACCGCACGTTCAGATAATCGCCGTCAAATTTGGCCCCTTGGGGTTCCAAGCCTGCCATATTGCGGGGCAATAATACGTGCCTTTTAAAGCCCCCGACTCGGACGATCAGTTCCTCTCCCGATTTCCCCAGGGCCACGTCCGCGGCCCCAATAAAGGGTAAGCGGATGGACAGGGTGTAAATGCCATTCGACTTATCAAATCGATAAGGGCTTTCCTGATAAAGGATATCCTCCGGATGGGTAGCGCCATAGATGGCTTGAGATAAGGAAGTCAACAACTCCAGTCCCACCACCTCGCGCTGGAAAAATTCCACCGGGAAAATCGGCACCGGCGCAAAGCGGTTATGGGCCAGTTCCAGATATTCTTCCTGACTCTGTTTCCAATGCTGAAAAAATTGGTCCGCCACCGCGGGTGGAAAGATGCGGTTAATAATCACTGCATCAATCACCATCTGATACAGACAGAAGTACATAAAGGCCCGCTGCGTTTCTTTGAGAACCACCTTTTCGGGGTTGGTGACCAGGCGGACGGTGGTAACGCGAGGGTCCGACAGCACTCGATCCACCCCTTCCAGTCTATCAAACAGCCGTTGCAAGGCCGCAAAATATTCATCTTCCGGCAGCGGCAAACTGGTCAGGTGCCGCGCTACCGGCCGTACCGCCTTGAAAATCTGCCGCTCCAGATGAAAAATTTTTTTGATATACCATTCCAGCGCGGTAGGGATGGAGATAAACCGGAGTGATTCTCCGGTCGGCGCGCAGTCCAGGATAATCACCTGATAAGCCTGTTCTCGGATATATTTATTGATGTAGAGCAGGGAACTGACTTCATCCATGCCGGGCAGGATGGCCAATTCCTCCGCCAGGATCTTGTCAAAACCGGAAACATTAAGCAGAATCGCCAGGTAACGATAGACTTCCCCCCAGTTCTGCTTAATTTCTTCCTGGACATCCAGTTCTTGAATCCAGAGATTATCGGCCACCAAAATGGGCTGCCCCCGGTTTTTGTCCATCAGGCCGCGGTCTGAATCAAAGATATCGGCCAGACTATGGGCCGGATCCAGACTCATGACCAGGGTTTTTTTACCGCGGCGGGCAATATTAACGCCGGTAGCCGCGGCCATGGAGGTCTTACCGACTCCGCCTTTACCGGCAAACAGAAGGATACGCATGGGTTCTCCCAAAGACTGCAATCAATTAATTAGTGAGATAGGCAACGAGCTTTTTGTAGATCTATTTTAGCACAACTTTGGTCCATAGGCGACCCGGGAATAGGATGGAGATGCGGACCTAAGTTAATCTTGATGTTCCTTTTAAGCTTGACAAATTCTCTCTTAGTTTTATAGGCTAATTAAAAATTAGCAGGGGGTGGTAGGAGCATACCAATCATGGTCATCTAGCAGGTCGATTTATGCAGATTATCTGCTTCATTCCCTACCCTCGTTATTTTAGCCTTTAGATATCAAGGCAATAAATCAGCTCTAATATAGGCACAGAGCCTGCCGGTAACCGTGGCCGGGGGAATATATCCATATCAGGAGGAAGCCATGAAAAAAATCGGTATTTTATTATTGATAACAATTACTTGCTGGGCGCTGCCAGCAGGAGCCAAAATGATGAGCATTGGTAAAGAAAATGTCAATATCCGTTCCGGTCCCAGCCTCCAGTCCGACATACTTTACCAGGCTCCTCTGGGATATCCCATTAAGGTTTTGGAAAATAAGGGCAAATGGGCCCGTTTCACTGATTGGGAAGGCAATTCGGGGTGGATTTACAGTCCCCTATTATCCAAGATTCATACCGTAGTCGTCAGCGCCAGGAAACCCAACATTCGTAAAGGTCCGGGGTTGCGCAACAGTATAGTGATGCGCGCCAATAGAGGGGATATTTTCAAGGCCTTGGCCCAGAAAGGCAACTGGGTTAAGATCGGCTACTATTATAGCGGGGATACCATCGGCTGGATCCGTAATGATCTCATCTGGGGGGAATAACTAGCGCGGTTTGGGTTGGTCAGGCGGTTTATTGAATCAGGGGCCAGACCAGGGACATCAGGTTCTGGTGGACCGTTTCGGGAGGCCTCTGCGTGTCCAGTCGCACCACCTGGGGACCGCTTAGCCGGTCATAAATTTCTGCTACTCGAACCAAATAATCGGCCTGTTCATAGGCATCCCAAGCGTGGGAACCACGGCAGGCCAGTCGCTCCAAAATCTGGTCCAGGGGCAGGGTAAGGATCACGACCAGGTTCGGTATCGGGGCAAAATCCTCGTTCTGGCGTTGAATCTCCAGCACCTCCAGGCCCCGGGCCCCTTGATAAGCCATAGAGGAATAATAATAACGGTCGGTAATCACCACGTCCCCGGCATTCAGATGGGGCAGGATGACCTGGGACACATGTTGCCGCCGGTCCGCGGTAAACAACGCTAATTCTTGGGTGGGCGAGAGCGCCTGACGGCCCTGCCGGAGCAGTTGTCGGAGTTGCTGGCCATAGCAGCCTTCCGTGGGTTCATGGGTCAGCACCACCCTCTGGCTACAAGCTTGCAGCGCGGCCGCTAACCTCCGGGCCTGGGTAGTCTTTCCAACGCCGTCCAGGCCCTCCAGGGCAATCAGACACCCCTGTTTGTTTACACCTGAGCATCTCCCTGGAGACCCTGAAGGTCGGGATGTTATTAAGATCTTACTGGTCTTTATGGTTAAATGACACGATCAAGTAGTCCAGGGGCCGGAGGGCCTTATTATCCGACCCAACCGGCTCCTCGATTCTTAATTATTCGGCCTTGATTTCAATCGCTTTGGCCTTGACCTCTTCTTTTTTGGGGCAGGTAATGGTCAGTACCCCTTGCTTATAGGAGGCCTCGATCTTATCGGCTTCCACGCTCACCGGTAGCCGTAAGCTGCGGCTGAACGAGCCGTAACTGCGCTCCACGAGGTGGTAATTTTCGTCCTTTTCCTCGCGTTCCGACTTTTTCTCCCCTTTGATAGTTAAAAGGTCGCCGGACAGGGAAATATCAATGTCTTTGGGTTCCAGGCCGGGAATTTCGGCCTTCACCGTCACCTGGTCAGCGCTTTCGGAGATATCTACCACGGGAGCCCATTCCGTCTCCAGCGGTTTCAAGGCCCGGCGCCCAGGGCCGAAATAATCATCCCATAAGCGATCCATTTCTCGACGCAAGCGAGATACTTCGCGAAACGGTCTCCATTCGGTCAATTCCATATTTGTACACCCCCTTTATGATGTTATCTATATTCTATGCAAAACATAATTCCTGCCCCTGGCCTTGTCAACCGGGGGGGCTGGGTCAGGCGGCCCTTTCCCCGTGATCGCCAGCATAGGGACTCAGGAAAAAGTCCTTGAATTAGATTAACAAGGATGGTAATAATAAGGGCGAATCATTTCCGGATATTTTAATGAGATTTAGAGTTAATTATCTTATGGGCGATTGCATGCCAATCATGAGTGCGTATAACCTCCTTTGTTCGCAAAGGAGGTTTTTTTTTGCCGTGGCCAGAAACCCAGGCAATCAGAAAGGATATGCCAGTGAGTTTCAGGCGTAAAGATCTTTTGGGAATTGCCGATCTGACGCCGGAAGAGATCCAGCTCATCTTGGATACCGCGGTGTCCTTTAAAGAAATATTGACTCGGGAAATCAAAAAGGTGCCGACGCTACGCGGCAAGACGGTGGTTACCCTGTTTTATGAGCCCAGTACCCGGACCCGCACTTCCTTTGAGATCGCGGCCAAGCGTCTCAGCGCCGACACGGTAAATCTGAGCATCTCGGCCAGCAGCGTGGTCAAAGGGGAGACCCTGGGAGATACCGCCGATAATCTGGAGGCCATGCGGCCTGATATTATCATTATTCGCCACTCGGCCAGCGGGGCCCCCCATTTTCTGGCCACGCGGCTCAAGAGCAGCATCGTCAATGCCGGCGATGGCCTGCACGAGCATCCTACCCAGGCCCTGTTAGATTTGCTGACCGTGCGGGAAGCCAAAGGGCGGCTGGATGGCCTGAAGATTGCCATTATCGGTGATATTGCCCACTCGCGGGTGGCGCGCTCCGATATCCAGGGCTTTATCAAGATGGGTTCGCAAGTGACGGTCTGCGGGCCGGGACCCATGTTGCCTCCCTATCTGGAGGCCTTGGGGACCAAGGTCAGCCGCTCTTTGCCCGAGGCCGTGGCCGGGGCCGATGTCGTCATGATGCTGCGCCTGCAACTGGAACGCCAGCAGCAGATGTATTTTTCCACTTTAAGAGAATATGCCCGATTTTTTGGCTTAAGCCTGGCGCATCTGAAGCTGGCCCGGGAAGATGCCCTGGTCATGCATCCCGGACCGCTCAATCGCGGGGTGGAGATTGCCCCCGAGGTCGCGGATGGCCCGCAATCGGTCATTTTGGACCAAGTCACCAATGGCGTGGCAGTGCGGATGGCCATCCTTTATCTGTTAACCGGAGGAGAACCGAGTGGGACTGCTCATTAAAGGTGGAATGGTAGTTGATCCGTCACAAGCCCTGGAAGACCAGCGCGACGTCCTTATCGACACCGGCCGGATTTCAGCTCTGGAACCGCCGGGAGTCATACCGCCCGACGGCCATCAGGTGATCGAGGCTTCGAATCTGGTTATCAGCCCTGGTCTGATCGATATGCACGTCCATTTTCGGGAGCCCGGTGAGGAATACAAAGAAACCATGGCCAGCGGCGGGCAGGCCGCGGCCGCCGGCGGCTTCACCGCCGTGGCGACCATGCCCAATACCCGGCCGGTGAATGATAATGCCGCGCTTACCAGCTATATCCTGGCTAAAGCCCGTCAGGCCGGTGGCCCTCGGGTCTATCCGGTAGCCGCTATTTCCCAGGGCTCCCAGGGCGAAAAGCTGGCCGAGTATGGCGACCTGCAAGCGGCCGGAGCGGTGGCCCTCTCCGACGATGGCCGGCCGGTAACGAACCCTCAGCTTATGCGACGCGCCTTGGAATACGCCCGCAATTTTGGTATGCTGATCATCTCCCACTGCGAGGATCTGCACCTCAGTGGCTCCGGGGTGATGCATGAAGGTTTGGTCTCACTGCAATTGGGGCTGATCGGGATTCCGGCCGCGGCCGAGGAGGTCATGGTTTTCCGGGATCTGACTCTGGCCCGGCTCACTGGCGGACGTTTGCATATTGCCCATGTCAGCACCGCCGGTTCTGTCGCCCTGATCCGCCAGGCCAAGGCCAGCGGCCTACCCGTTACCGCCGAAACCGCGCCGCACTACTTTTCCCTAACCGATGAGGCAGTGCGGGGGTTTAATACCAATGCCAAGATGTACCCCCCTTTACGGCAGGCCGAGGATGTGGCGGCGATCCGGGAAGGTCTGGCGGACGGTACCATTGACTGTATCGCCACCGACCATGCCCCTCACAGCAGCCTGGAAAAAGACGTCGAATTCGCGGTGGCCGCCAAAGGCATCATCGGCTTGGAAACCTCGTTGGGCCTGACCTTGAAGTTGGTACAGGAAGGTGTATTGAGCCTAAAGGCGGCGATCGAGCGGCTCAGTACTGCCCCGGCCCGCATCCTGGAAGTACCCGGCGGGAGCCTGGCTCCGGGCGCGGCGGCCGATGTCACCCTGATTGACCCGAACCTGACCTGGCAGGTGGAAGTTAATAAATTTAAATCCAAAAGCCGCAATTCGCCATTCCAGGGCTGGGAATTGCCGGGCCGGGCGGTGATGACCATAGTAGGCGGCGAAATCATTTATACAGAAGGAGGGCGTTAATGGCCAGTCAGGTGTTCTATGAAGATTTGCGCGGGACCCCCAAAGATCCCAATTTTAAACGGTTTGCCCGGCTGCTGGATGCCGTGGACCTGAAAAGTACTATCGCCCGTAAGAAAAAACGGCCCTTGGTGGCCATTAAGCTGCATTTCGGCGAACGCGGCAATACCGCCTATATTCGTCCAATTTATCTGCGCCAGGTGGTCGATAAGGTCTGGGATTATGGAGGCCGCCCCTTTCTCACCGACGCCAACACCTTATATGTCGGCACTCGGGCCGAAGCGGTCAGTCATCTGACTACCGCCATCCAGAACGGCTTTGCCTATGCCGTGGTCAATGCCCCGCTGATCATTGCCGACGGTCTGACTGGCACCGCAGAGATTGAGGTGGCGATCAACCAGGAGCAGTTCATATCCGTCTATCTGAGCGAGGCCATAGTCTTGGCTGATACCTTTATCAGTCTGGCCCATTTCAAAGGCCACGAACTTACCGGGTTCGGCGGCACCATCAAAAATGTGGGTATGGGGAGCGCGTCCCGCAAGGGCAAACTGGCGCAACATTCCAATATCTCCCCTAAGGTCAATCAGAAAAAATGCACCGGCTGCGGCGACTGCGTGGCCCACTGTGCCCAGCAGGCCATCAGGATTGATCCCGAGACCGAAAAAGCGGTCATTGACCCCAAAAAATGTGTGGGCTGTGCGGAATGCATTCTAATCTGTCCCTACGGCAATATCGAGATTCAATGGAACGAGTCGATCCCGATTTTCCTGAAAAAAATGGTAGAATATACCTACGGGGTTTTAAAGAATAAAAAGGATCGGGCCGTGATCTCTATCCCCAAGTGGATTGGGAAATCCAATTAGACTATGCCGAACAGATCGGCTTAGGAACGCGGCAATATGAACTGATTAAAATTTAGCCCCCAGGTTTTTGCTCTATTGACTTAATTTAGCTGATCAATATATAGTAAGCTTCAGAAACATTTTTGGTAAACTGACTCATACCTTAGGAGAATGCCATGCCTCGCTGGCCTGTATGGCTGATGCTGTTCTGCCTGCTTCCTGCGTGCGAATCCATACTTTATCCGCGCTTTGAAAGCCAGATGTGGTCAGAATATGTCCGATTACAAGAGTTGAAGCCCGGCATCAGCACTGAGGAAGTGGTGGGGATCATGGGGGCCCCGAAGGTCGTCGAAGAGGCCACCTATGGCGGCGGCGAATTTACCTTTTATTTTTATCAGACTCATTCCATGGACTATGAGGGTAGTGAAACCGTGCGTGGTGGTTATACTCCGCTAGTCTTTCAGAATGACCGTTTAGTCGGCATTGGCAAACGGGCTTATTTAAAAGCGGTGGAACGCCCGGCCCCGGATGGCGTGCAAATCTTTCCCTGGCAAAAAACGCAATAACCAGCATTGCTGACCGGCAGGAGGCCATTGGCCGATCTCGGGTTTCGGCGGCACAATTGCGGTAAAACATCCGATGAGAGCTAAATTTGTTGCACGTGTTGGATTTCCATGAAAACTTAAGCCAACCTTTCCAAAAATCATCCCGGCTGCTGGAGCAAATTTCTCTAATCTCCAGCAAGTACTATCAATTTGCTCTTTTCTTGGCATCGCCACTCTGGTATTTATCGCTTCGGGGACTAGATCCCCGCCATAAGTTCATTTCCTGCGCTAAAGCAATATCACTAAGTTTTCACAGGCTAGCCGGTTAACCGCGGTCGGCGACCAGGCTCATACCGGCCAGCCAGGGGTTGGCATTTCCGGTTAGCCCTGATAAAGTTGCCCAAAAATTTTTAATAACACGAGATAAGGCCGGATTTTAGAAAATATCAAATTTTGCCGAAACATCCGAGCAAGGAGTAGAAATTTCTGCTCTGAACTAAGCGCGCGGAGATCAGCATGAATCAGCAAAGAATCCTAGTTGCTAGAGCAGTGACTTGGTGCTTGGCGCTCATGGTAGTAACCGGCGTTCTGGTCAGTTCCGTCGGCGCGGCCGATCTGGAGGAAATCCAGGAGAGAGGGGTGCTACGGCACCTTGGCATTCCCTACGCTAATTTTGTCACTGGCAGTGGGGACGGCATGGACGTAGAATTGATCAAACTCTTCGCTCAATATCTCGGAGTCAAATATCAGTATGTCCAAACTTCCTGGAAGCAGGTGATCGGCGATCTGACCGGCATAAAGGTAAAGCCCCAAGGCAATGAGGTCCAAATCCTGGGCCAAGTTCCGATCCGAGGCGATATTGTCGCCAATGGCTTCACCATTCTGCCCTGGCGGCAAAAAGTTGTGGATTACTCCACGCCGACATTCCCCACTCAGGTGTGGTTAATCGCCCGAGCCGATTCAACCTTGCAACCCATTGTTCCCAGTGGTGATATTGCCAAGGATATCGCCCAGGTCAAGCTGCTGGTCAAGGGATACACCATTTTAGGGAAGGCCAATACTTGTATTGACCCGACACTTTACGGTCTCAAAGAAGCTGGAGCTAAGGTTAAATTTTTCTTTAGAGGCGTGAATGAGCTAGCGCCAGCGGTGATTAAGGGTGACGCCGAGAGCACCCTCCTGGATGTCCCAGATGCCCTAATCGCCCTGGAAAAATGGCCCGGCCAGATCAAGGTGATCGGGCCACTATCTCCGCAACAGAACATGGGTTGTGCCTTTGCTAAAACTTCCCGATCACTGCGGCGGGCCTTTAACCAATTTTTGGAAAAGTGCAAACGCGAGGGGACGTATTTGCGCCTGGTAAAGAAATACTATCCCAGCGTGGTTGATTATTATCCAAAATTTTTTGCTAAGCACAGTTAAGCCTGAGTAAAAGCTATAATTGACAATCGGTTATTCTTCAGACCGGTAAAATTTATGGATCAGGTTATTTAAAAAGTCAGGGAAAATGAAAATCTCAAGTTACTTGTCCAGGAGAAGATATTTTGTCGCGGTGATGGTGGGCATCGTGATGACGGGATTCATCTCCTTTCTGATCGGGCAGAATTTTTTAGCACATGTGGAATTACAAAAATTAACTTTGAAGAATTTACGGCAGGATGTGGAGAAGCGCGCCGCCGCGGGGAGCTATTTCTACTCCGAACGCCAACAAGATCTAATTGATCTGGCCCACAGCCGCGA
>MUKC01000162.1 GCA_002049795.1 Desulfobacca sp. 4484_104
GAAAAGACATGCAGGATACATGCCATCTCCCACCGCCGACAACCGGGAATTACTGGTGGGCCAGCTTGGCCTTGATAACTGCCAGGCGGTCCAGAAAAGCCCGGCTGACAAAGCTGGAATCCACCTCGCTTTTGATCACATGCGGGGTAATGAAAATCATCAGCTCGGTGCTCTGAAAAATTTTCCCCTCGTAGCCAAACAGGTATTTCAACCACGGCACCCGGGTAAGGTAGGGAACGCCGAAGTTGCCCTTGCTGCTCAGCTGCTTGATGATGCCGCCGATAACGATGGTCTGCTCGTCCTTGACCGCCAGGGTGGTAGCGGCAATACGCTTGTTGAACAGCGGCGAATTAACCCCTTCAACGGTTTTTTCGGAAACCTCGCTGACTTCCTGGGTAATGTCCATGCGCACCATGCCGTTTTCGTTGATGTGGGGAGTCACCGTCAGGATGACCCCGGTATCCCGATACTGGATGGTTTTGTCGGTGGTGGTGGCGGTTGAACCGGATTCCGTGGTCCGGTACTCCGAGGTGACAATGGGAACTTCCTCGCCGATGTCTATCCTGGCCTCGTGATTGTCAAAAGCCAGAATATGGGGCGAGGAAAGCACGTTCACCCGGTTCTGGTTGGCAAAAGCCTTGATCGCCAGGGTCAGGCGATTGGTGTTGGTAACCAGGTAGGTCAGGCCGGAGCCGATCAGGCTCTGGTCCCCCGGGGGAACGACCCCCAGGCCGCTGGACAGGCTGATAATATTGTTCATCAGGTAGCTCCACTCAATGCCCAGCTTGCTCCTTTCATCCAGAAGGATCTCGGCAATGGTGACCTCGATCAGCACCTGCCGGGGATAGAGGTCCAGTCTCGGCGATGGTGACCTCGATCAGCACCTGCCGGGGATAGAGGTCCAGCTTTTTGATCACCGGCAAAATTTTCCGGTAGTCGGAGCCGGTAGCCCGCACGAGGATGGAATTTGATCACCGGCAAAATTTTCCGGTAGTCGGAGCCGGTAGCCCGCACGAGGATGGAATTGGTGGTTTCATCAACAATGAAGGTTACCGGATTCTCCAGGGCGCCGCTGACGGCCGAGGCCGGCACCTTGACCTTTTTTTTCTTTTCCAGACCGCTGGTCAGCTTCACTTTTTTGATCGGCGGCTGCTTTTTGTCCTGGTCCCGGGAATCCCGCGTCTGACGGCCATCGCCAAACAACCCCTTCAGCACTTCAACCATATCGGCGGCAATGCCGTTCTGCACCGAATAGATAAAGACGCTCTGCTCCTGTTCCTCCTTGACCCCTTCGGGAAGTTCACGGTCCAGTTCATGGATCCATTGATCGGCAAAAGCCATCACCTGGGGATCCCTGGTCATGGCCAGGATCATATTCAGCCGGGGCAGGGCCATGAAGGAAAGGGCCGCCCGGGCATTATACCGGCCCTTCGGGCCCAAACCCACGGTTTTGGTCAGGGACTCCAGCTCCTTGAGGATATCCTCGGCCAAAACTTTCTGCAGGAAATAGACCCGCAGGTGCAAATCGGCAAAAACGCTGACATCAAACAGCTTGACCAGTGAAGCAATGTTCTGCAGGACATGGGGATAATCACTGACCAGCAAAATGCCGCTGGCTTCATGGGCATAAACCATCGCCCCCTGGTGCAGATACGGCTTGATGATTTTCGCCAGTTCGGCGGCGGTAATGTAGCGCAGGTGAAAAGCGCTGATCGCCTGCCCCTTGCGCAGCTTCCCGTCCAACAGCAGCTGTCCCCCGGGCAGCTCTCCGGGAACCTCCGAGAGGGGCACAATCTCCAGCAGCTGTCCATGGCGGACCATGGCGGCACCGTTGAGACGCAAAATCCCCTGCAGAACCTGGGTGATCTGCGCCCGGTCAAGCTTTTCATCCAGCTCCAGGGTTACCTTGCCTCCGACCTTGGCATTGATGATAAAGTTCTCCTGCAGCAGGTCCATGAAAACCCGCAGCACCTCCACCAGGTCGGCCTGGTCAAAATGGAGCTTCACCGTTTCAGGCCCGATTTTTTTCCCCGAACCTTCGCCGGACGGCACCGCCTTCGTCGACACAACCGAGGAATTCTGGTAAAAAAGCTGCTGCATACTGCGGTTAAAATCCGCTTCCCGCTGCGTCAGTTCCTGCATGGCATCCCTCTCCGGGGCAGCTTCCCCGGTCCCGGTTTCGGCGGCCGGCGTCGCCGAAGGCGCCGCCGGCGGCGCCGGCTTCTGCTGCCCCTGCATGATGCCGGGCATCATGGCTTCCTGCCGCAGCGAGGGTTCCAGAACGGTGCAGGAGGATAAAAACAATAAGGCCGCCGTCATCAATAACAGGCCCAACACCAATGGACTGACCAACGGAAGGCTGTTTCTGGTCATCAAAGCATCTCTCCCTGAAAAGCGTTTTAAAACCATGCCGGCACCTATTTCCTTCGCCGCAGGGTGGCGGCAGGGTGGCGTTGCCAAAAGGAGTGTTTATGGTTTCTCCCGTTTTTTTGGCCCGCCTGACTTTTGCCGCCCGGCGCACCGACGCCGGGGAAGTCTCCTTTGCCCGTTTCACGGTCCGCCGGGGAAGTCTCCTTTGCCCGTTTCACGGTCAGGGACGGTTTGCCGTCATTCGCGGATCGGGACACGCTAAAGCTGCCCCGATTGGCGGTTTTTTTCGGCCATTGTTTCTTGCCCTCGTAAAGGCCGACGGTAAAAACGGTGCCATTCACATCCTTCAAAACCACCTCTTTTTCCCTGATTTCCAGCAACTCATAGGATTTCTTTCGCTTTATATCGCCATCGACGGCAACATCCCCTTCGGTCAGCAACTGCCGTTTGTTTTTCCGGCTGAACCGCCTAAACTCCAGCATGGCCCGTCGATGCTCGCCAACGACCACCGTACCGTAAAGCACAACGTCCTTCCGACGAGCCAGAATGTTCCGGTCCACGATTACCTGGCAGCGGGCCTTATCTACCCGCGGCTTTCTCAACCGGGCTTCCAGTTCCTTAACCAGCGCCGCCCCTTTTTCATCCCTGACCGCGGCACTGGCCGCCAGGCACCCAAAATCCACCCGGGAATGGCGTTTATATGCCTGCCGGTCAAGCAACAACACCAGGCTGCCCAACAGCAGCAACAGAAGGCTGATCAACTGTCGATAGGCAAGATGTTTCATAATTCCCGCATCCTGGTCGCCGCCGCCAGCTCGAAATTCAGGTAAAAGAAACGCTGATCCCGACGACTGATGGATTTGATTTCCAACTGCCGGAAAAAAAGAACCATCAAGGGTTACGTGGGGCAGGATTTTGACGGTTTTAACATCAATCTTGCTTTTGGCGGCCATGTCCTTGAGCAGACGCTGCAGCCTGGCTTCCGCCAGCGACGGGGTTTCATCCCAGATAAAACGGTCGGCAATCAGTTTCCGGCGATATCTCTTCAGGGCTTCATGCCGGGCCCGTATCTTTTTGCCGCTGCGGATGATGCGCATGCTCTTTTCATATTGAAGTTCAAGCAGGCTGATTTTCTGATCCAATTCCTGGTTGCGCTGCACATAAATGCCAAGCAGGAAGCGAGCCACGACCAAAAGCAACAAGACCACGGCCAGAGAAAGCAAAAACCGACGGCGGTTTTCGGGCACCCGCAATTGCTGCCACAAGCCCTTCACCTCAGCCTTCCTCCCTTTCCGACCGCCACCATTTCCTATTGCTCCAGCGTGGCCACAATCTTGAACGTTTCCTGTGATCCCTTGCTGATCACCGGTGAATCAAAATGGACATCCTTGAAGAAAGGAGAATTTTCCAGAAGCTCCAGGATCCCGGCGGCCGAACTGGCATAACCACGCAGATAGAGCCGGTATTTTTCCAGCCGCACGGAAGTCAGGTAGCTGTCCGCCGGCAGCAGTTCGGTAATTTCCCGAAGCAGGTCGGCAACCACCGGCTGTTTTTGGACCAGCCGGGCAAGAGTTTGCATTTCGGCGCTGATCGCCTGATTCTGGTGCAGTTCGCCACTGACCTGTTCAACCTGCGGTTGCATTTTTTGCAGCCGGCGCTCAAGTTTTGCCAGTCGGCGGTTTTTCCCCGCCAGGTTCGCGACGGGATAAGCCAGCACTGCCAGCAAGAAGAAGCAGAAACAGGCAGCACGAAACCACCAAGATTCTCCCAGAAAGGTCGGGCCTCCGCTATAATTGACGACCGGGCGTCAACCGCCTGGTGCCAGGTATGAAAAACAATCTCCCCATCCTGCCAGACCAGCAACTCAGCATCCCCACCGTCAGTGGACAGGTAAATGCCTTCCTGACAATGCCACCAGGACAGCAAAAACAGGGAGGGAAAAATCGCCGACAACTCTAACCCTGCCGCAGACATGGCCTGGAGAAAAGGGGCAAGGGGCTGACGGGGAGCCAGAGAGACATCCACCTCCAGGGCATCCTCCGAGGAGGGGGAAACACGATAGCTATAAGTAAAATACACCGAATCCAATTCATAGGGAATATGGCGCAGCAGTTCATACCCAACCGCCGAATCAAGCTCACCGGCGGCGGCCAGGGGCAGGGAAAAATGCACCCGGCTGAAAAACTGCAACGGCAGGCCATAGAGAAGGGTATCATCGTCCTTGGGGCGCCATTCTTCCTTAAAATGCTTCAGAACCCGGGGCAATGCCTGCAGGGAATCAAGGGGGTAGGTGCAGCGATCCCTGATTTTCAGCCCGCGGCCATACCCCCCTCCACCAAGCCGCCAGACCAGCAGGCGGCCGGGAAGGTGAAAAAGCACAAATGTTTCCGGAAAAACCGCGCTCATAATGTTCTGTTCAAAACCCCCGATACCAGCGGCGACGCCAGGAACCCGCTTGATGTTCACTATCCATCCGGGCCGCCGCTACCTGGAGATAATTAATCCGGGTGACCACGGTAAAATAGCGGGAAAACTGGCTGTAAAATTCCTGGGGAACAACATCAACCAGTTCTTTAATGGTCCGAATCGGCTGTTCACGCCGACGTTTAACGATTTCTTCGATCACGTCATCCGGCAATTCACCGGCCAGCCGGAAAGCAGCCGGATCGGCGCTGTTCACATCAATTTTCCCCTCGGCACCGTACACCGACAACAAATTCACCAAACCGGGCCGCCCATTGCCACCATAAAACAGCTCTGATGACACACCTCTCACCAGCAAAAGCTCTTCCAATATCTCAATATCATTATTTTTGCAATAATATTCAGGGGTATGATGCCGATAGTAATCATTTTCAGCCCCCTGGAGCCGATGGGCATCATCCCCGTCAATCCAGTCCTGCACGGAATTGATGATCGTGGTCTGCTCCTCCCCTTCCGAAACGCCGCACAGTTCCAGAATCTGCTGCCACTGTTCAACCTTTAAGCGGTTGACATTAAATTTCCCGGCTTCGCTGACTATTTTGATTGCCACCGGCAAACCGGAAACAGAAATTTCATAGGGCTCGTAACGGGGAAACCAGAGATCAAGCGGCTGCCCGGAAAGGGCTTCCACTTCCTCTTTCCTGTTCAGCAGCCGGCGGTTGTCACGAAACTTGAGATATTCATACCAGCCCCGCTCCAGAGACGAGTCCAATAAAAGCCCATCCGTTAGGCGCAACTTGCGGTTAAGCATCGTTTGCCCCTTCAGCCGCGCCGTGGTCGCATACCCCAGGGCCAGAAGCGAGAGCAGCAACACCAGCCAGAAAACGGCGATCAGGGCAACCCCCCGGCAGGGATGACAACCGGCAAGCCAACTTGCATTCAGATACTGAAAAGAATATCGCTTGTAATTCATGGTTTCTTGATGAAAAAATTATTTTTTCAATCCGCCCGCACCACCCCGAAGACTGATCAACTGCCCGGCATGCGGGAACCGGTACTGCTCGGTATGCGGGAACCACCTCTCCGTCGACGGTCGGCGGCCGGCGGCCAATTCAACTTTGCCAACAGGCAGCGAGTCTCTCCTCCCAGGCGGTAGCGAAACAAAAAGCGGCCGGGATCGGCGCCAGCGTCAACCTGCCGCTGGTCAAGAGGCAGCATCGTCATAATTTCCTCGGTGGTAAATTTTTCCGGGGACGCCTTTAAAAAACTCTCCCCGGCATAGGAAAAATCCGCCTCCTCCAACCCATCCAGCAGCAAAAGGCTGTGAAAACGGATAGTTTCCGGCAACTGATAGACGGCTTTTTGCGTGCTGTCCGCCTGCCGGTAAGCCCTTAAGGCTTCAAACAGCTCCGGTTCCGGAAAGGGGGTTTTATAAAGCCGGAGAGAACTATGTCCATCCTCTTCCAGCTGCAGATACAGACAGGCAAAAAAGAGACCGTAGTGCTCCCGGCGGCGGGCGGCAAAGGCATTGGTGGTCACGTAAAACAGCTGGCGCTCCCCGCCGCTGAAAAAACTTTGCCGGCCTTTTTCCCCGTTGAAAGTATAGCGACCCAAGTGGTCTAAATCACCCTGGACCAGGGAAACTACGGCCAGTTCCCGTTCCAGGACCTGGTCGGAAAGGCGCTGGCGGCTCCAGACGCGGGTGGCCAAAGCAAACGCCTGGTACAACACCATCACCACCAGGCAAATGATCGTCAGGGAAATAACGGTTTCAATCAGGGTAAACCCGCGGCGTTCCAAGCAAAGCCTGCTACTGTCCGGAGGTTTCATCAGCAATCGCCTGGAGATGACAGTCTTTAAAATCATCGCTGAAATAGCCGCGCTTATAGTAGCGGAAAAAAACCAGCTGCAGATGCTTCCGCCGCCTGAAGCCATAATGCAGGTCCAAAACATACCGATACAGCTCATGGGTCAACTTAAGCGGAATTTCATTATCCTCGGCAGCCGCGTCCGGGCTGGTTTCCACCGGATACAGCTTGAGTTCCCAGTCCATTCCGGCGGCTTCTCCCTGCCAGGGAAAATCCTCATGCCGCACATCCAGATCATCAAAAAGCGGCAGCCATTGACAGATATAAATCCACCCCGGCACGTTTTTATGGAGATTCTTTTCATTGCTCCACATCGGCGGCATCAAGCACCGGAGACAGGTGCATCGTCCCTAACAACGGGTCAAAACTCAGGATCAGTGATTTTTTTCCGCTCCGAAGGGTAAGCAGGTCGCCACTGACGGTGCCATCAGCATAAAAACGAGCCAGATGAATCTTCTCCGGCACCTCTTCCGACGTCCCGGATGTGCTTTCGCTCAGCAGGAAAACTTTTTCGGGCAGAGCAAGATGGCGTCTTTTGATGGTTTCCACCACCTGGCGGGACGCAGTCTGGTACCAACAATCATTATCACGATTGGCCAGCAAGGCCTGACTGCGCGCCGCCTGAAAAAAAGTAAAAAGCCGGCGGGCGCTGTTGCGCAAACGCAGGTTGTCACGCTGCTGAAATTGTATCCCCAGAAACAGGGAAACCGAAAGGGAAAGAAGCACCATTACCAGCATCAACTCCAGAAGGGTAAATCCCGCCGGAACCGAACGGCATGGGCGCCCCGCCGTCAACAGGTCGCCACTGGACTCAGTTTTCCCAACTATTGATGTCCCGGTTATCCCCGTCACCGCCCTGACGGCCATCCAGACCATAAGAAGACAAATCATAATCACCGTGATCTCCGGGAGATTTATAAACATATTCGTGCCCCCACGGATCAAGCGGAATCGCTTTGGGAAGGTAAGGGCCATCCCAGTTTTCCACTCCTTCCGGTTTCTCACGCAAGGCTTTCAGCCCCTGCTCGGATGTCGGGTACATGCCGTTATCCAGGCGGTAGGAATCCAAAGCTGTACCCAGCAGTTCAATCTGGGCCCGGGCTGTTTTGCGCCGGGCGCCGCCAACCTTCTTAAACATTTTCGGAGCTACCAGGGAAGCCAGAAGCCCGATAATCACCATCACAATCAAAAGTTCAATCAAGGTAAAACCCCTGCGTTCGCGCAGACATCCTTTTGCCTTTAACATCGCCAGCAGCCCTCCATTCAGATCAGCTTTCAGGCCATCGGGAACAACAGCCTTTAAAAGCCCAATTCATTAACGCTGAAAATGGCCATCAACATGGAAACCACCATGGCGCCAATCACCAGACCCATAAACAAAATAATCAGTGGTTCAAACATGGCCGTAAACGATTTCACCCCGCTTTTCAATTCCCGGTCGTAAATATCAGCTATTTTGCCCAACATGGTGTCCATGGCCCCGGTTTCCTCGCCAACACCGATCATGTGAATAGCCAGGTTGGGAAACAACCCCGTGGCGGCCAAAGCCTGGGAAAGGCTGCCCCCCTGTTTTAAGTCCCGGTACACATCTCCAAGACCGTCATG
>MUKC01000163.1 GCA_002049795.1 Desulfobacca sp. 4484_104
GCGGACCTGGGACTGGCCAATCTCGATGTCCTGCTGGGGTTTGCGCCCCAATACAATCTTTCCCATGTTCTTTCCGGCGAGAAGAGCCTGGTTGACATCGTCATCGATGGCCCCCGGGGCATTAAGGTGATTCCCGCTTCTTCCGGCATCCAGGAAGTTACCCGGCTGGATGCCCGGGAGCAGCGCATCCTGTTGGATCAAATGGAGGCTTTCGACGGCCAGTTTGATTATCTTTTCATTGACACCGCCGCCGGAATTTCCGAAATGGTTACCAGCTTCCTGGTTGCCGCCCACGCGTCGGTGGTGGTGGTAACCCCGGAACCGACGTCAATGACTGCCTATGCCTTGATCAAGGTTCTTCACAACCGATTTGGCGAGCAGGAGTTTCATCTGTTGTTGAATTCCGTCCGGAACATGAACGAAGCCGAGCAGGTATTCGACAAACTTCATCTGGTTTGTGAAAAATTCCTTGACATCTCCGTGGATTATTTGGGATATATACCGTCGGATAAAGCGATTCCCGAAGCAGTACGTCGGCAGCGGGCCGTGGTGGAAATGAATCCCGAAGCCGAATCAAGTAAGCAGTTTTTGCGGGTGGCCCGGGAATTGGAGCAGATGCCGGTTAAAAAGCAAACCGGTGGTCTGCAGTTTTTCTGGCGGAGACTACTTCATGGAGAGTTTGCTCGAGAGTGATGCCGGTTCCCTGCGTGAGCAGGGTGCTGAAGCCCTCGTTTTGGAATATTTGCCTCTCATTCAGCGGATTGCCCAGCGCATTTCTTCCCGCCTTCCAGACAATGTTGACCTCAATGATTTAATTAACAGCGGCGTCATTGGTTTGATCGACGCCATTTCCAAGTTTGATCCTTCCCGTAAAATCAAGTTTAAAACCTATGCCGAAATACGGGTCCGGGGGGCCATCCTCGATGAACTGCGGGCTCAGGACTGGGCCTCGCGCAGCCTGAGAAGCGACAGCAACCTGCTGGAAAACACCTACAATTATCTGGAGCAGAACACTTTGAAAATGGTGAAGAGCTTCGCGACCCCTATGAGTTTGTCCGTCTGCTGGATGGCGACGATCCCTTCGCCTTGTTCAAGGACAAGGAGATGCATAATTTCCTGGTTGACGCCATTGATCAGCTGCCGGAACGCGAACGCCTGGTTTTGTCCCTTTACTATTTTGAAGACCTGAACCTGAGAGAAATCGGCCTGATCATGGGGGTTTCGGAATCAAGGGTCTGCCAGATGCGCACCAAGGCGATTATACACCTGAAGAATAAGACCAGGCAGGCCCGCCTGGCGAAGAACAACCAGAGGGTAAAAACATGAACCTCAATATGAAGATTCTGATCGTTGACGACTTTTCCACCATGCGGCGGATTATCAAGAATATCCTTCGCCAGCTTGGCTTCACCAATGTGCAGGAAGCGGATGACGGGTCCACTGCCTGGCCGAAAATACAGTCGGAACCTTTTGATTTGATCATTACTGACTGGAATATGCCGAAAATGTCAGGATTGGAATTGCTGAAAGCCATTCGGAGTGATGAAAACCTGAAAGAACTGCCGGTGCTGATGGTAACCGCCGAGGCGCTGAAGGAAAACATCATCGAGGCGGTCAAGGCCGGGGTCAGCAATTACATTGTCAAGCCCTTTACCGCTGAAACCATGCAGGAAAAGCTGCAGAAAATTTTTGGCGAATAGTTTTTTGTCTTCATTTTTTTATTTTTTAAAAGCCATGCATGCCAAGCAGGTTATGCATGGCTTTTTGCTTGCCAGCCGTCTTTCCCGGTCAGCGGCACGAAGGAGCAGAGGAACAGATCACTGCTGATCAGCCGTCCGTTTATTTTTTTGATCAGGGTGAGCATCTGGTAGCCTCTGGCGCCCACGGGGATGACCAGGCGACCGTTTTCCGCCAGCTGTTCGGTCAGCGCCTGCGGCAGGTGGGGTGCCCCGGCGGTGACGATGATGCCGTCGTAAGGGGCGGCGGACGGATAGCCCAGGCTGCCGTCGCCAACCACGAAACGGATGTTTTCATAGCCCATCTCTTTCAGTGTTTCCGCTGCTTTTTCGGCCAGGCTCTGATGGATTTCCATGGTCACCACTTCACCAGCCAGTTCGGCCAGCACCGCCGTCTGGTACCCGGAACCGGTGCCGATTTCCAGCACTTTTTTCTTCCCCATGGCCCGCAGCACCCTGGGGTTGGAAATGCCCCTGGGAATGAGCTGTTTTTCCACCATTTCCTGCCTTAGTTGCCTGAAATCCACCTCTTTTCCCTCCGTGTACGTGATGATATTTTACTCTCTTTCTATAATATAACGGAATTTTCCTGGAAATGAAGTTTTTTTCGGGAATTTCGCCGCTGGTTTGATCATCTGCAGCTGCCCCGACAAGATTTTATGGCTGCTTTCCCCCTGCCTTTTGATCATCTGCAGCTGCCTCGACAAGATTTTATGGCTGCTTTCCCCCTGCCTTGCTTTTTGCTTCGAATGGTGATAATCTTCTAACATCTTGATTTTTCTGCCATGTTCGGTATTTTTTGATGTATGTCATTGATCAACACTATCGGGTTGTCTGCCTGAACCAGGCGGCCCGGCAGCGGGTGGGGCGTAAGGAAGTGGATGGTGCCGGCCACCGGTGCCACCAGATGATTTTTGACCAGCCGGAGCCCTGCCCTTTTTGCCGTTTGGAAAAGGTGGTAGCGGCGGGGAAAAGTGAAAAGACCAACTTCAGCCTTTTGGATACCGACGGTCGAAATCATGTGGTTGAACTTTCTTTTTATCCCATTGCCGAGCCGGGCGACCAGCTTGAATCCTGCATGGTCATGTCCCGGGACATTACCGAAAATGTTGGTTTGTTTTCCGAAATTTCACGTTTAAAGGGCCTGGCGGCCATGGGAGAATACGCGGCCGAGTTGACCCATGAAATCAAAAATCCGCTCAATTCCATTGAGATTCAGATGATGCTGCTGAAAAGGGTGGTGCGGGGGCTGCCGGACGATGTCCAGCGGGAAGTCAATGGCATTGTTGAAGTGGTGCGATTGGAGAATCAGCGCTTGAATCAGTTGGCCAATGATTTCCTGCTGATGAAAAAGTCCCGGGAGTTGTCCCTGATGACCGTCGATATCAATGATTTGTTGTCAGAGGTGGCCAGCCTGCTGAAGGCCGAAGCTGAACGAGAACAGGTGGCCATCGACCTGTCGTTGTCGGATTCGCCGAGCCTGGTGCGGGGAGATCGGGACAAGTTGAAGCAGGCCTGCGTCAACCTGCTGAAAAACGGCATCGAGGCCCTGGCCGATCAGGAAGACGGTCGGATTGCGATTACGGTCTCCCTTGACCGGGAAAATGTCGTGATTGATTTTGTTGACAATGGTCCGGGGATTCCCTACGCTGAACAGTTGAAAGTTTTCAAATTGTTCTATACGACCAAATCCACCGGTACCGGCATCGGTCTGCACCTGTGCCGGGACATTGTCGAGGCTCATGGTGGAGAAATATCGTTTGTCAGTGATGAAAAAGGTGCCGCTTTCAAGGTCGAACTTCCCCGAATGGAGCTGATGGAAAATGGATAAGCCGAGGATCCTGGTGGTTGACGACGAATCCCGGGCCGTGGCCGGCCTGGTATCCCTGCTGCAGCATGACGGCTACCCGGCGGAAGGGTTCAGTGAACCCGGCAAGGCGCTTGAACGACTGCGGCAGGGTGAAATAGACGTCCTGCTTACTGACTTGAAAATGCCTGGGATGAGCGGATTGGAGCTGCTGCAGCAGGCGAAAAAGGTCATGCCGGGAATTGCGGTGGTTATGATTACCGGCCAGGGGAGTGTTAATGACGCCGTGACGGCCATGAAGCAGGGGGCGGAAGATTACTTGACCAAACCGGTTAATATTGACGAGCTGGAAATAATCCTGGAACGCATCTGGGATAAAAACTCCCTGCTGCGGCAGAACCAGGCCTGGCGGACCTCGTGGCAGAAGCAGTTCAGCCGGGAGGGCTTTATCGGCCGGACGCCGCAGATGGAGCGGCTTTTTCGCACCATCCAGGAGGTGGCGGCAACGTCGGCCACGGTTCTGATTGAGGGTGAAACCGGGACCGGGAAAGAACTGGTTGCCAGCTCTCTGCATGCCTTGAGCCCGAGGGCCGATCAGCCCTTTGTGGCGGTCAACTGCGCTGCCCTGACTGAAGGCCTGCTGGAAAGCGAGTTGTTTGGCCATGTGCGCGGGGCTTTTACCGGGGCGATAAAAGACAAGCGGGGCAAGTTTTCCCTGGCTGACGGCGGCACGCTCTTCCTGGACGAAATCGGAGAGATGTCGTTGTCGATTCAGGCAAAGATTCTGCGGGTGCTGGTTTCCGGCGAGTATCAGCGGGTTGGGGGCGAGCGAACCCATCACGCGGATGTCAGGGTGATTGCGGCTACCAATAAAAAGCTGCGGGAGGAAGTCCGTCACGGTCGGTTTCGGGAAGACCTTTACTACCGCTTGAATGTGGTCCTGATTACCATCCCGCCGCTGCGGGAGCGCCTTGACGACATTCCCCTGCTGGTCAAATATTTTATTGACCAGGCTGCTTCCCGGGAGCGACAGTCGCCGTTTTATCCCGACCATGAAGTCTATCAGCTGCTGCAGAATTATTCCTGGCCGGGAAATGTCCGGGAATTGGAGAATGTGATTGAACGGGCTTTGATTTATGCCAAGGGACGTTCCATCCAGGCGGCCGATTTGTCGCTGCCGGCCCAGGAGACGGTGCCGACGGCAGCGACGGCCAGCAGGACGCCTTCCAGTGATGACTATGAGGGAATGACCCTGAAAGAGATGGAAAAGAGGATGATTCTCAGGGCCCTGGAAAGAACGAAAAACAAGCGGCAGGCAGCCAGGGAGCTGGGCATCAGCGTGCGTAAAATTGAATACAAGTTGAAAGAGTGGGGAGGAAGTAAATAAGCCTAAAGTTTTTGGCCGGCCGGGCGAAAAGCGAAGAAGAAGGGAATATAATGCGGGCCTGGCGTGATGTTCAGGCAAGCAAATACTTTTTAACGCAGCCTAACCAAAACAATGGAGTTTGTTTCCGATGGTGGACTTTATCATTCCGTCAATTATGCCGAATCCCCCGGTTTCTTTCGGTAAAAATCAGACCAGCAGAGGAACGCTGCGGGGTAGAATCCTGGCTGCCCGTAAAGGCCGGCGTCGTCAGCGTCGTTATTCAATCAGCCGGTACGGTGGCGATGAACGGCGCAAGTTCAGGGAAAAGCGGCGCAACGTCTCGGCGGCGATTGACAAGCAAAGTATCCGGATTCTTACTCTGCAGGTTGCCGCTGACCAGGATCTTGACAATCTGGTCGGCAAAGATGTTGTAATCAGGGTGATTGGTTGATGGATTCCTAGTCGCCTT
>MUKC01000051.1 GCA_002049795.1 Desulfobacca sp. 4484_104
CCGCCTTCCCTCCTCGCAAGAGGAGAGAAGGACATGGGGGATGGAGTTGGGTTACTGTAACTTATGGGTATCACAGGTATTATGAGGACAAGTACACCGCATTTTTTTTGATCTTCCGCCGCTGATAAACCATCAACCGGAGCATGCCCAGGCCGAGCAGCCACAGAGCGCCAGACAGGGGCACCACATTGGGATCATGAATAATGTCATTCATAATCCTGATACCCGGCTCCAAGCTTTGCTGGTCGCAATGATCCACCCTTTGAATATTCCGGCTTTAGTAATATCATCCTGCAGTTAACAGCTTGCTGAGATAACTTATAAAACTGCTTCATTAATTAATAATTTAAAAATTATGTTCGACAGGTGAATTATCATGTTGGTCGGGAGCAAGGCCTACTACTACAAGTATTCGATAAGACACGCAAAAGGCGGGAGGCTGTAGAAGCGGAGTAAGGGCTGGGAGGGGGCACGCCGTAAGCGTACCCCCCTGGTTGCTAATTTTGGGAGATCAATCCGGGCAGATCAGGATCGCGAGGTTCTTCGGGTTCGGAGTCGGGGACTCAAAGCCAGGCGTACCAGGACGGGAGCCAGGAGCAGAAAGCTGGCTGGAAGGGGGACAACCTGGACTTGGGCTTCGACGATACCTAATACCCCGTTAGGTTGGGCATACCATGGACCGATATTGGGAACATCATTCCAGCCAGAAAACTCATCGTTCTCTCCAACGATCCAGTTCATGATGGCATAGTGTTCGCCATCAGAGTTTTGATATTGTTCCCAGCCTGGTTCAGCGGTCCCCACCGTCATATTGTTGGGTTCGCCGGGGACCCAGTTGGTGTAAGTAGATGATGGGTCACCGGTCCAGACCCAGGTCCCCTCATAATCGGCATCGGTAAAACCGATCCAATAGGTGTAAGTATCGCTGAAAGTCGTCCGCAACCAACTTTCTTCATCAGCGTCGTTGATGGTCACCAGGTAGCCGCCCAGTTGCTGGGCTTCGCTGGCAGCTTCGGTCCATTGGCCCACCTCCTGGGTCAAGGTATACCAATGTCCGGTATCAGAGTTAAAAGACCACTGATATGCCGCGGCATCGTCTCCTGTGCCACAGGTCAGGACTACTAGCAGGGACAGGATTAAGACACCTAGAATTCGCATCGCTGATTCCTCTCCTGTTTTGTAAGGTCATCAAATTTCTCTTGTTAAGGCTATTATGTTATCATGAATTGTTTTATTTTTTAGTTATTGCAAAATTAATGCCTTTTATGTAATTTTCGCTATACTAAAGACAACATGTTTATTTAACTAAACAAATAATGTTTGTTATTTGAAATTTAACAATAAGTCACGACACCTTTTGTTAAAATAATTGAACTATATGTCCATTATTATAAATATTAACGGGCTTGGCAAGGGTTTTTTTCTGAAGCTTGGATCGCTAAATTTGAAGGTGGCCCTTTTGGCTAATTTTGGGTGTCAAGAGAGGTAAGATTAGGCGTAACCCGCGGCGGCTTAGAATTATCAGAACTAATGCTATTATATCTATGAAATTATCTAGTTAGCACCAATCGGGCTATTTGCCGAGCAGACGGGCAAAGAGCTGGTTGACCAGCTTCGGGTTGGCCTGGCCTTTGGTTTTTTTCATCATCTGGCCGACGAAAAAACCCATGAGCTTGGTTTTGCCACTCTGATATTCAGCCACCTTCGGGGCATGAGCGGCCAGAATTTCCCGCGCCAGGGTCTCTAAGGCGGTTTCGTCGCTGATCTGTACCAACCCACGGGCCTGAATAATGGCTTCCGGCTCTTTACCACTAACAATCATTTCCTCAAATACCGCTTTGGCAATCTTGCCGCTGATGGTCCCCTGCTCAATCAGGGACAGCAGCCGGGCCAGGGCAGTCGGGGTTACCAGACAGGACTCGATGCCACGCTCGGCCTTTTTCAGTTCCCGCAACAGCTCGGACATGATCCAGTTGCTGATCTGTTTAGGACGGTCAAACTGCTGGACGCAGTCCTCAAAATACTGGGCTAGGGCCTTATCCCCGGTAAGCACCCCGGCGTCGTATTCCGGCAGACCATAAGCCGCCATGAATCGGGCCTTCTTGGCCTCAGGCAGCTCCGGCAAACTCTGGCGGACCGCCTCAATCCAATCAGGGGAGATTTCTACCGGCACCAGATCCGGGTCGGGGAAGTACCGGTAATCGTGAGCTTCTTCCTTGCCGCGCATTGACAGGGTTTGATTCTGAGCCTCATTCCAGAGGCGGGTTTCTTGGATGACTTCCTCCCCATTCAGTAATAGCGCCCGTTGTCGTCGGATCTCATACTCCAGAGCTCGCTGCAGGTGCCGGAAAGAATTCATATTTTTGAGTTCGGTGCGGGTGCCTAACTCCTGGCTGCCCCAGGGACGCAAGGAGATATTGGCATCGCAGCGCAGCGAGCCTTCTTCCATGTTGCCGTCACAGATCTCTAAGTATAGCAAGATATTACGTAAACTGCGGAGATACTCGACCGCGGCTTCAGGGCTGTGCAAATCAGGTTCACTGACGATTTCAATCAGCGGCACCCCGGTGCGATTAAAATCGACGTAGCTCACCGGCCGCTGTTCATCATGGATAAGTTTACCCGCGTCCTCCTCCATATGAATGCGGCAGATTCGGACTCGCTGGTGTGTCCCATTAACCTCAATATTGATAAAGCCGTGTTCGGCCAGGGGCAACTCATACTGGGAAATCTGGTAGCCTTTGGGGAGGTCGGGGTAAAAGTAGTTCTTGCGCGCAAAGCGGCTCAGCGGGGCAATCTGGCAGTTGGTGGCCAGGCCCATCTTGATGGCAAACTCCACTACCTGTTTGTTCAAGACCGGCAACACCCCCGGCATCCCTAGGCATATTGGGCAGGTATGGGTATTGGGCGGCGCCCCGAAGCTGGTGCTGCAACCACAAAAAATTTTACTCCGGGTCAATAACTGGGCGTGAACTTCCAGGCCAATAACTGGTTCGTATTCCATTTTTAACGTGGCATAATTTAACTTTAAACTTAAGTCAGACTTATTTCAGTGGCACCGGCAAGAGGGGAGTCATTAAAAAAAGTTCCATTATTCAAATCACTTATAAATCGAGTAACCGACCCCAAATGACAAGCTGTTTTATGACCGGCGTAATATCTGGGGCCAGAAGTTTTTTACTCCGTGGCCAGCCGAGCCTCAATCAGTTCGGCGGCCCGCTCTCCGGACAGCAGCATGCCGCCGAAAATCGGCCCCATGCGATTGGTGCCCCAACTGGCGGTGGCGGCCATGCCGGAGACAAACAACCCCGGATAAACTTCTTTGCTATACTCTACGGTTTGGGCTTCGCCGACATCGGCCCACATGGAGCGTTCCCCCATGATGCCGCCGGTTTCGGTAAACAGTGCCGCCGGGGGGTTCTTCCGCAAGAAGATCTTGACAATATCGACGTCATGGCCGGTGGCATCGATCACGTATTTGCTGCGAATGGTCATGGGATCAACGTGGAGACCGGCGATCTCCACCGGCGACCAGCCAATGACCAAGCCGGTAACCCGATTTTCCCGGACCATGACATCTTCGACGTGAATACAATTGAATAATCGGGCTCCGGTCTTCATGGCCTTAGAACCCAGCGTGGTTACGGCTTCAATGGCATCGGCGGTATAATAACCCTGCCCGTAAGGCCGGGAAGTGATGTCTAATTCATCCAGCAGGTGTTTGGCGGCCTCTTGAACGACGATTTCGTTAAACATCATGCCGCCGCCCCACATCCCGCCACCAATGGTCAATTTACGTTCAAAAATGGCTACCTTACGCCGTTTCTGGCCCAATCGCCAGCCAGCCACCAGCCCCGACACCCCACCGCCGACGATGGCGACATCGAGATCCACACAAGCCAACAATTTTTCCGTAAAGCGCTCTATGATCGCCCGGGTTATAATGGTTTCATCCAAGACCATGAGATTATTCTCCTTTTCAGCATCACTGCCAGGATAGGTAACCGTTATCCCACTGTCAAACTAAACACCGCGTGCTTGCCTGCAGCCGCGCCCTCCCGACCGCTCCGGGCTTCACTGGGAGGAAGAATCGGGACTGGGCGCGGCTAACAAATTATCGAATTCTTGCCGCCAGTCAGCAAACGATTTGGCAGACACCAGGGCATTGAGGGTCTGATCTCCCTGGGTGGCTCGCACTGGCAATTGATCGGCTGGCTGGGCCTTGCCGGCCTCCAATTTCAGCAGCGGCTTATCTTCCGCGCCATAAAGCTGCAATACCAGATCTGGTTCTTTAAGGTTAACACCGTCGGCGGGCACTAGTTGTTGATATTCCAGTTCCTTCAGTCGCCATAACAGACTACTCAACCGGATGATCGGTTTTTTCTCCACCCGGCCGTCCGGAAGGGTGAGTCGTAAAGCATCTTTTTCTCGGATAACCTGATATTGCTGGTCAGGGGTATCCCACGTCAGCTTTTCCACGTCGCTCTCGGTCCCGCTCCACAGCCGCCGATCTTCCAGTTGCGCCAAGGAGGTCGGCAGCTCGGTTAACAGCTCCAGATTTACCAGGGTTATGGGTGAGGTCCCTGATTTATGGGCATAACACAGCTTATCCTTTTCGGCCCCTAACAGCAAGGTTTCCTGCTGCTTATCATAGGATACGGTCAGGCGCGCCGCAGGCTTTGGGGCCAGGCCATATTTTTTTAGATTTTCGGGTTTTTCGGACACAAATTCTTGGGCCTGCAGGCTGCTGAGCCGACGAATCAGCGACTCCACCCGGTCCGACCGGATGCGGGTTTTCGGTTGCCCTTTCAAGGCCCAGGTCTGTGAACCGGTTTTTTCCAAAGTTACATTGAGCTTACCGGTTCGAATCTGCAGTTCTTTAACCTGGTCCGCCGCAAAACTAAAAATCTTTTTATCCCGCAAGGCCGTAAGATCTTTATCCAGGGCTTCTTTATCGACCGCACTGATCAATAACACCTTACCGGTGGGATCGCTCTGAGCGTAATAGCCCCGGCCGCCGGGGACTTTGTCGCCAACGCGGATCTGATAAGTTTTATCTGCCGCCTTAAACTCTACCGTCAGGCTGGGGTGATCCAGGCCATATTCCGCCAGTTTTACTGATTCAACCTCCAGTTCTCGCTGTTTTTCCAAGCCCGCCAGAGTTTCGGCCAAGGAGTTGATAGTAAAATCAGCGGCCGGGGTCTTTAGGGGTTTGACAATCTGCCAGTCCTTCTCCTTGGTGAGCCTGATCTCTTGATGGTCACGTTTGAAGGTGATAGCTTTAATATTCCCAGCCGAAACCGCAAAGATCTTTTTGGCCGCCTTGTCCTGCGCGGCTTGGCGGGACTGGTAGAGTTCCGAGATTAAAAAGCCTCCCGCCACGATCAGCAAGACGATCAGATAGGGCAAGAGCTTTTTGGCACTCATCGCCGTCTCCTGCGCCTGAGGTAGGCATTAACCCCGGCCACCACCATGGCCAGCGGAATGACCACCAACGAGATCAACAGCAACACCCAGGTCTGGTAACCAGTGAGCATCAGCGGCTGCGATTTTTGCTCTTGTCGCCCCACGGTGATCTGGCCTGCTTCCTGGGCTAGAAAATTAACCGTATTCAAAAACAGGTCGCCATTGCCCGACAGGTTAAAATAAGTATTATCGGCAAACTTGGTATTCCCAAAAACCGCCAAATAATCAGTCGGTTTATCATCTTGGGCTTCGGTTTTAGCTTTATCTGGTTTTTTGTCTTGCTTCTTATCGGGTGGCTGAGCCGACGGCTCCGAACCATGCTTACTAGCCGGGGGTTGAATCTCAGCCAGGACCACCAGAGTAAATGGCCCCTTCTGATCTTGCCCGGCCTCGAACCCGATCTTACCGGCTCTGATCCAATCCTGACCGGTTTTGGCCCAACTACTCTCCATGGTGGTCGCCAGCGGGAAGAGATGGACGGACCCGGGGCTTTTTTCCTTGAGATTAAGGGGTCGGGCTAGCGGGAATAGGGTCACCACATTGGTAAAGTCCTGGGTTATCTGGTGCGTCCCATAATTAATCACCATCGGCATATTGACGCTGGCTCCCAAGGCCTGGCTGACCTGGTTGACATCCAGGATCATCCGATCGTCCAGCTCGATCCCGTAAGCCGCCAAGAAATCCTTCAGGCCGCCGTCCTTAAAAGGCTCCAACAGTACCAACACACGGCCGCCGTTATCCAGATAGGTTTTCAGGACACTGACCTCATTGGGAAAAAGCGGTTTTTCCGGGCCAGCCAGGACCACTACCGCGGCATCGGCCGGTACCTGGGGCTGGGCCAGCAGATTAAGGCTGTTTACCACAAAGCCCTCGTTCTCCAACGCCTGCCTGGCGGTCTGGAAGCCCTCCCGCCCGGCATCGTTGATACTGCGTTCGCCGTGGCCGGTAAGAAAATAGATGTTTTTCTGATCCGGGTTCAGCAACTTGCGGATCGTCGCAGCAAGGGTGTCCTCAGTGGTATTGTTGGCCATCTGCTTGCGGCCCTGATATTCTAAAAGAACATTGCCCGGAAAACGATACCCGGCCTGTTGGGCGACCAAGGGATGGCGTTCAGGGTCGACAAAGTCGTACGAAATCAGGCGGTTCTGATACCGGTAATTTTCCAGCACTTCTTTGGCCGTTTGCCGTTCGGACTGGCCTTCTGGGTAAAAGACCGTCATCTGCAGCGGCTCCTTGACCTGAGCCAGTAATTTTTTGGTGGTCACACTTAAAGATTGGCTCTTTCCCGCGGTCAAATCCCAACGCCAATGGTAGCGCTCCGACAGTAAGGACAAAAAAGTCAGAATAATCAGGACCACCACGACCGCCATGGCCGAGCCGGTGCCATAGATCAAGGTCCTGCTAGTTTTTAAATCTGCCAGCCTCATGCTTATCCTCTCCAGCGCCGGGATTCTAACTGTCGTTTGGTCAGAAACAGGAAAAAATAGATAACCATAAAATAATATAATAGATCCCGGGTATCAATTATCCCGCGCGAAAAGGTTTCAAAATGGCTCATTAAGGAAATATATTTAAAAAAGCCTTGCCACCCCAAGGGTCCCAGTTCCTCATACCAGCCGATGACCCAAAACAATAATAACAGGCCAAAGCTAATCACCGCGGCAATAATCTGGTTTTCGGTGAGCGTGGAGCTGAACAGACCCAGCGCTAAAAAGGCCGCGCCTAATAAAAATAGACCCAAATAGCCGGTAAAGATCTGGCCCCAATCTATGGTGGTGATCCAGGCCATTAACAGGGCATAGATCAGGGTGACCGCCAACAGCAGCCCGTAAATCAATAAGGCGGCCAGAAATTTGCCCAGAATCACCCCCCAATCGGTCAGCGGATAGGTGAATAACAGTTCGGCGGTCCCGGCCCGCTTTTCCTCGGCAAACAGCCGCATGGTGACCAGCGGCACCAGAAACAAGAATACCACGGCCAGTGTGCCGAACAAGGGGCGAAAGACCATCTGCAGGGCATTCAACTGCGAGGCCAGATAAGGATTCTGACTGGCCTGCAAACTGAGCAGATTGTAATAGGCCACGTTCGAGAAGAAGAAATACCCCCCCAGCAGGAGAAAAAAGGTGCCGGTGAGATAAAAGATGGGGGTGCTGAAATAGACCACCAGTTCTTTGCGCCAAACCGCCAGACAACCGCTCACGCTGCTTTATCCTCTGCTTCGCTTTCTTCGGTAACCAGATTCAGGAAAACGTCCTCCAGAGTGAATTCCTGGGCCTTGAGTTCCAACAGCTCCCAACCGGCCTGCACTACCTGGCGGGCCAGGGTCGGTCGCAGCTCCTGGCCTTTTTCCACCTCCAGCAGGTAATGGCCATTGCCGCGGGCCGTCACCTCCTTGATGCCGGAAAGGGCCTTTAAGGTGGTGACAATCTTATCCTCCGGACCCTTGATCACCATGGCCAGACGGGAACTCTCACCTAACTCCCGGGTCAGGTTGGCCGGGGTGTCACTGGCGACAATCTGCCCCCGATTAATGATAATCACCCGCCGACAGAGCTGACTGACTTCCGGAAGGATGTGTGTGCTTAAAAATACGGTATGCTCGCCGGCCAGTTCCTTGATTAACTGCCGGATTTCGACGATTTGGCTAGGATCCAGACCGATGGTCGGTTCATCCAGTATCAACAGCGGCGGCCGGTTGAGCAAGGCCTGGGCCAGCCCCAGCCGCTGCCGGTAGCCTTTGGACAGCGACGCAATCAAGGTATGTCGCACATTTTCCAGGCCACAGTCGGCCAGCACCCGATCAATTTCGGGCTTTTGTTTCCGGCTGTCCACACCCTTGGCCTGAGCCGCAAAGCGTAAGAATTGGCTGACTTCCAGATCTCGATAGAGCGGGACATTTTCGGGCAAGTAGCCCAGCGAGCCCCTGACCTCCAGGGGTTGGGTCAGGCAATCATAGCCATTAATGGTGGCGGTACCCGAAGTCGGGGGCATATACCCGGCCAGAATCTTTAAAGTTGTGGTCTTACCCGCGGCGTTAGGCCCCAAAAAACCGACGATTTCGCCATCGGCGATTGCAAAATTGAGCCGCCAGATGGCCAGGGTCGACCCATAATATTTGGTCAAATCCTGAATCTCGATCATAAGCACGAAACCTCATAGCCCGGCACCGATTTCCCGCCGGGCTGACAACCTCAAATTTATATAGCTATCAAAAAATACTTAGGGTCGCAATAGATTTTTACGTAGCGAGCGGGCCGGGTCCGGTTCCGGCGGTTAAATTGATCCATAAATTTGGCTTGCAAATCCAGCCCGGACGGCCTCATTTAACCCTATTTTTAACAATTATGTCATATTACCCTGGCAATATATACATTTTCGTAAGGTTAATAAAATATATGTTATTTGAGGCTCTTGCAAAACTCCTCATAACCATGAATTTTTGAATAAAATAAGCTTCATGAACGGGTTCTCTTGTGCTAAGGTAGTTTTAGTTGACAAAAATAGCATTGGAGGTGTTCATGAAGCTTGGAGAAAGAATATCATGGTTGATGGGTACTTTACAACGGCATTTATTCCCCCGCCTGGAAGAATGTTGGGAACGTCCCC
>MUKC01000164.1 GCA_002049795.1 Desulfobacca sp. 4484_104
GAAAAATACATCTAGCTTCCGGCCCGGTCGCCGGACAAAAGATTCTTGACAACCCGGCATTAATCCAGTACATAGAGCTGCTCTTACTCTTATAAATCCAAGGAGGTTTTTCCGATGATCTGCCAGACTGTACGCAAGGGACATGAATGTTTTTTAATGAAACCCAGTGGATGCTCAGCCAAAAAGGGCAAGTGCTATCCCATTATTGATAAATGCCAGGGCTGTGCCAAGGTTGTCGACATCGACGGCGAAAGCTACTGCCAGGTCTACCCCTACCCGGAGGCTAAATGGCAGGGCGGCATCTGCGTCATGGCTACCCATGTCAAGCGCAACGTGGAAGAAATCAAACAAAAGATAAACCCGTTGAAAGCTTCCAAACGAGGTGCGGGACGCTGATTGCCGCATGATTAAACAAGGTATTGATGTAGATCTTTATTGATATAAAAGGCAGAGCGCAAGCGCCTGCCTTTTCTTTTTTCTGTACGGGATTGATCATGAGAGTTACCGGCGGCAGCCGCCGTGGCCTGACGGTGGACGTTTCCGGCCTGCCGCAGCTGCGGCCGACCAAAGCGATGGTACGGGAGGCAATGTTTTCCGTCATCGGCACGGAGTACATCGTTGACGCCCTGGTCGCGGATCTGTTTGCCGGCAGCGGCATTCTGGCCATTGAAGCCTTGAGCCGCGGAGCCAAGGCCGCCTGGTGCGTCGACAGCGCCCCGGACAGCTGCCGGTTGATTGAAAAAAACCTGCACAAAGCCAAATTTCAGCAGCAATGCCAGGTAGTTAACTTATCGGCCGCCCGCTTCATTCAGGGCAAGAGCATTCAGTCGCAACATTTTGACCTGGTGTTCATGGACCCGCCCTATCGCTCCCCGGTTCTGAACCGAACCATAAAAATGATTGCCGAACAAAACTTTTTATCCCCTTCCGGCACCTTAGTGGTTGAGCATGATCACCGTGATGTGGTAGAAGTACCCTTGCCCCTGGAAATCTGGAAGCAAAAAAGATATGGTCATAGTTCCGTAACCTTCATAATCCGCCAACCGACAAGGAGTTAAGTCCATGGCCTGCCCTAAAATCGCTGTTTATCCCGGTTCTTTTGATCCCGTTACCAACGGGCACATCGACCTCATCAGTCGCGGGGTCAAGGTTTTTGACGAACTTTACGTGGCCGTGGCCTGCAACCAGGCAAAAAACAACCTGTTCAGCGTCTGTGAGCGGATGGAAATGATTCAGGAAATCTTTGCCGACAACCCCAGGGTAAAAGTATCGACTTTTGACGGGTTGTTAATCAATTACGTTCAGGAAGTCAATGCCCACGCCATCATCCGGGGACTGCGGGCCGTATCCGACTTTGAATACGAATTCCAGATGGCCCTCATGAACCGCAACCTGGCACCGACAGTCGAAACCTTTTTCATGATGTCCAAGGATACGTACATGTATGTCAGTTCAAGGATCGTCAAGGAACTGGCATCCCTGGGCGGTACGGTCAGCGACCTAGTCCATCCCCTGGTGGAAAAAAAGATCAAAGAAAAGTATCGCTCCAAATAATCCAGCGGATTTTCATCCGGAAACGCCGGTTTCCGGATGGGCCGTTAACCGTTCAGTCATAAGCCTTCAACTCAATATTGAGCTTGCGCGCTGGTCGCTAAAAGCTTGATGTGAAATTGCATTTAAGCAATATAGAAAACATAGGTTTTAAGTGTCATATAAGGGCGTTAACAAGGCATATGTAAAGATAATTCTAGCTTTGTTCATGTGGAGTTCCTGGGGGGTGATTATCAAGATCCTGGTCATATCCCCCTGGCAGGTGATCTTTTTTTCATCGCTTTTTTCCCTGCCGGTTCTTTACCTGGCGGCAAGATTTTATCGCTCCGCCGCCCAGCGTCTGATTCCGGATGTAAGGAAAAACTTCTGGCATATCCTGCTGCTGGCCGTTTTCCTGCTGCTCAATCTTTACTTTTATTTTCTGTCCCTGCGCCATACCAGCATCGCCAACGCAGTTTTCAGTCATTATACCGCCCCGATTTTTGTTGCCCTGCTGGCCCCGATCATTCTTCATGAAAAATTTGACCGCTGGACCGGCATTGCTTTGCCCCTTTCCCTGGCCGGCCTCTTCCTGATGCTCTCCCCTCACCTGCAGCTGCTGACAGACAAGCAGGCGGCACGGGGAATTGCCTTTGGCGTCATTTCCGGCCTGGCCTACGCCATGACCCTGATCATCGCCAAGGGCCTGACCAGGGGGCTGCCGCCGTTGTCCATTGCCTTCTGGCAGGGAATTTTCATTGTCGTCATGCTGCTGCCCATTGTTGCCCGGCTGCCGCTGGCGGTCCCCTTTTCCAACTGGATGATCCTGATAGCACTGGGTCTCATACACTGCAGCCTGGCACCTTTGATGTACGTCTCGGGACTGACGGCGGTCAGAGCGCAGCATGTAGCCATCATCGGCTACCTGGAACCGGTCAGCACCGTAATGATGGGCATGGTCATGCTGCGCGACATCCCTTCGCTGTTGACCGCAGGCGGCGGAATGCTCATTTTCGCGGCCGGTTTCCTGGTTATCTGGCAGGGTGGAAGTTAAGAAACGAAAGCACATGAATGCCATGAATCATAATAAAGTCTGGGTTTGTTCCGATATCTCTTCCCGCCTGGCCGCGGAGATGGCGGTAGAGCTGGGTATTTCTCCCATAGTTGCTGAAATTTTACTCAGGCGGGGCATTGACCAGCCTGACGTTATGGAGCGTTTTCTCTCCTCCCCGTCCCTTGCCCATCTCCCTGATCCCTCCCTGCTCAAGGGAATGGACAAAGCGGTGCAGCGTCTCATGCGGGCCTGTCAGCGCCGGGAAAAAATCCTGGTCTATGGAGACTACGACGTTGACGGCATGTCTCATACGGGCCTGTCAGCGCCGGGAAAAAATCCTGGTCTATGGAGACTACGACGTTGACGGCATTTCATCAACAGTCATCCTGGTCCAGTTTTTCCGTCAGCTGGGCATGTTTTTCCGTCAGCTGGGCATGAAAGTTTTCTATCACATTCCTTCAAGAATACAGGAAGGATACGGGCTCAACAGTGAAATTATCAGCCGCTATGCCCGGGAGGGAGTTTCCGTCCTGATAACGGTCGACTGCGGCATTTCCAATCTTGATGAAGTCAAACACGCCGCCGGCTTTCACATGGATACGATTATCACCGATCACCATGAACCCCCGGCTGAACTTCCGAATGCCTATGCCATTATCAACCCGAAACAAGACGGCTGCCGCTATCCGGAAAAGAACCTGGCCGGAGTCGGGGTGGCCTTCAACCTGCTGGTTGCCTGCCGGCGTGAAATGCGCTCAGCCGGCATGCTGCCCGGTGAAATAAACCTGAAACGCTACCTGGACATGGTTGCCCTGGGAACGGTGGCGGATGTGGTTCCCCTGACCGGGGTCAACCGGGTCCTGGTGAAGTACGGCCTGGAGGAAATTGCCAGCGCCCACCGCCCCGGGCTTGAGGCACTGCTCTCCATCAGTCGGGTTGAACGTCAAAACGGCATCACCGCCAGAGACATCGCCTTCAAGCTTGCCCCGCGCCTGAACGCTGCCGGAAGGATGGATTCAGTTCATGATGCCATGGAACTGCTGCTGACCGATGACGCCGCGGTGGCCGATGAGCAGGCTTACCGCCTGCAGCAACGTCACCGTTCTGGCCTCCGCTGACTGGCACGAAGGGGTCATCGGCATTGTCGCTTCCAAGATTGCCGAGCGCTATTTCCAGCCGACCATGCTGGTCAGCATCAATGAAGAGGGATTCCCGGCATTCACCTGCTGGATATGATCTCCAAGTGCAGTAATTACCTGAACCGTTTCGGCGGACACCAGATGGCAGTCGGCTTTTCCATTAATCATGACAACCTGGAAGCGTTCCGCGACTCTCTCGACCGCCTGGTGGCTGAACAGCTGCAGAACCTGGAACTGCAGCAGGAGTTGAGCCTCGACGGCCGGCTGCAGCTCGGCAGCCTGTCCTTCCAACTGCTTGAAGAAATCGCCCGGCTGGCACCTTTTGGCTTCGGAAACCCGGAACCGGTTTTTGCGGCTGAAGGGCTCGAGGTAAAGCGGGCTTCCATTGTCGGCAGAAATCATCTGCGGCTGGAAATCCGCGATCAATCAGCCAGCGCCAGTGCCATTGGCTTCAACATGGGTGAACAAAAAATTTCCGCCGGCGATCTGGTCAGTCTTGCATTCGTACCACAGGTCAACATCTGGAACGGCAACCGGTCCATTCAGCTGAACCTGAAGGATATCCGCCGGCGGCAGGCGGATTGAAATCAGCGGTCAAAAAACGGACTTTTACTGGAAACCGAGAGCGGAACGGCATAAGCAACCATAGTACCTTCGGGCAGCAGCCCCATGTCCAGAGCCGTCCGGCCGAAGGAAAACATAATGCGGTTGTCTATGTGGTGCCGGGCGGCCACCGAAACCGCCGAACCCAGAGCAATGCCCAGGTCGATGATATTGAAACCGCAGCGGCCGCCTTCCTGGCTGCATTCCTGGCAGTTTTCATAACCGCAGTAGCCGCAGTAGGGAATGCCCAAAGGGGCGAGGGTTGTACCCAGAACCAGCACCGCCGCACACTGGTAGATATTTTCAGCGTCCCGGCGAAAAAAGGGGATGTCTTCCCGTTCGGCGATCTCCACCATCCTGGCTGCCACCATATCCTTGTCTTCACCGGTAAAAATCACTGAAACCAGTCGATCAGCGCCCTTTCCTTTTGGGGCGGTACGGGCGGCAGCGGCCATCAGGTCCGCCACGGTCATGACGGCGTTCAATTCGCTTGTCTGCATATCCTTGATAATCATGGTCCCTCCTCCAGGCCGTTTTCCGACTGGGAAACGGCCTTTTTCCTCTTTTTCAACTCCAGCAATTCCTCTTCCAGTTCTTCGATTTCCAGCAACTGATACGGCCTGACTGAGTGGCGCGGCACCGCGGCCTTTTTCCTTTCCAACAGTTCTTCCAGCTGGTGTATGGCATCCTGCAAAGCATCGTTTTCCATGGCATCCTCCCATGGTCTTCATAGCATTTCTTCCGGTCCAGGTCTAAGAAAAAGAGTGGAAATGGAAATGAAAAAATGCTAAGGCATTGACTGTCTACCAAGAGAAAGGAATGTAATCGACCATGAGTCAAAAGGTAATCTGGGCTCCCTGGCGGATGGAATACATTTTGGACGACAACAAGCAGTCCCTCAAGAACCAGTGTCTCTTTTGCCAGATAGCAGCGGAGTCAGCCGACCGGCAAAACCTGGTTCTTTACCGGGGTAAACACGCCTACGTGATGATGAACCGCTACCCCTACAACAACGGGCACCTGATGATCATACCTTTCCAGCATACCAATGACCTGGCGCAGCTCCCGGCGCCGGTTTTCGTGGAAGTAATGGAATTGTTCCGGCGTTCCATTGCCAATCTGCAACAGGCTCTCCAGGCCGACGGTTTCAACGGCGGCATCAACCTGGGGAAAATAGCCGGGGCCGGCATTGACGCTCACCTTCATTTTCACATTGTGCCTCGCTGGCAGGGAGATTACAACTTCATGCCGGTCATCGGTGAAACCAAGGTTATGCCCCAGCACCTTCTGGAAACCTATGATAATTTGGTCCAATACTTTACCGCTGAAAGGATGGAATCGTAAAATGAGATATGTAAAAATAATTTTTCTGCTCCTTTTCTTAACCCTGCTGCTGGTTTTTGTGTTTGAAAACATGCCTGCCCTGTCTCAAACGGTTGAACTGCGCTACAACCTGGCGGTTGTTGCTCTGGGACCAGTACAGATACCTTTGTACGCGATCCTGTTTATCGCTCTTTTCTGCGGCGCCTTGTCGGTGGCCGTGGTTGACATCATGCTGCTCTTTCGCCAGCGGCGAACGATGAAGAAGAAAAATAAACAGATCAAGGACCTGGAGGCTGAACTGGAAAAATACCGCAACCTGCCGCTCATGGAAGCAGCGGACGGCGACCTGGTTGAACCCGCCGCTGATCAAATGGAAGAAAAGCCCGTGGCAACAGGGTGAAGAAATGAACGCCTACCTGATTGCCGGCATAGTACTCATTCTTTTTCTGCTTATCCTTCTTTTCCTGCTGAAAAAGAGGTTTATTTCTTCAGGTCGCGGCAATCATCTGGAAAAAGCAGCAAAAAACGGCCGGGCAACGGAGAAGCAGGACACCCTGCTCCGCTCCTATTTCCGGGGCTTGTCTTATATCCTTTCCAACGAAACCGACCGGGCCCTGGTTGAATTCATCAAAGTTGCCCAGATGAGTTCAGACACCAGCGAAATATACCTGGCGCTGGGACAGCTGTTTCGCAATACCGGTGAAGTCGACCGGGCCATCAGGATCCACCGCAACCTCCTCCTCCGTTCTTCTCTGCCGGATGACATTACCCTGCAGACCATGTTTGAAATCGGTCTTGATTACAAAAAAGCCGGCCTCATCGAACGGGCGGGCCGGACCTTTGAAGAGCTGCATGAAAAATTCCCCACCTATGTCGACGCCTTGCAGGAGTTGGGCGGCATCTATGAAATGTGCCG
>MUKC01000165.1:0-6248 GCA_002049795.1 Desulfobacca sp. 4484_104
GAAGGGCAGGATAACCATGATTATTTTACATTAAGCATCGTTAATTAGAATTCAGGACAGTGCGGTTACACCGCCAGGTGCCCAGGTGAATTGAGGTTTAGAAGGTGATGCAACATCAATCCTCCTCTAATGCTTCTTCCTCTTCAAGTTCTTCCTGCAAGTACTCTTCGTATTCTTCCAGGGTAAGCAACTCGTCAAACTCTGACTCCACCCCTCATTATAAGGTTCCTCATTGGCTAGCTCAGGAGATTCGAGTAGCTCTTCATTGACCTCGCTGACCTCACCGGAAATCGGCGCCACGAGTTCTAGACGGCCCTCTGGCGTTTCGATGATACTAAAATTCTCATCTTTGACCAGCTCTTCACCTTCATCAGGCAGACTGAAGGCACTAATTTCCCCCAATAGCTCTTGTAAGTAATCAGAGATGCCGATGGTGGCAAAGCCGTCCTCGTCTACCCTGACCCAAAGATGGTCTCGGCTATAGCGTATTTCCCCAATCACTCTCAATTCCTTTTTTCTCCTTAGTTCGCAATCTTGGTGCCGAGAACAGGCCAAATTCAATGTTTTATAAACATCCCGCTCAGATTTTGCAAGGATTTTTTAAAGAATAAATTCGACAAAGCTTTTCACCCAGAAATAGCCAGACAGGCAAAACTCAGGAAAGATAGCAAGGTTGACCTTTTTGGCCTGAGAGACTTCCAGGGTCCCAAGCATTTTGTCCTTGTTGGCTTCAATGTCGGGGACCACGGCGTGCAAGTTGGCGATCCCCAGGGAAAGATGGCGATCATCGCTGGAAAAGGCCCGTTCGATAATAATGAAGCCATTCTCGGAACCGGAGACTATTGAGTCGATTTTCACCTGTTAATTCCTCTCGCCAGAGATTGGGTGGTGGACTGCCTGGGTTAATGCCAGCCTCAATTTATCTTCGCTACCTGAGCCCAACATTCCCCCTGAAGCTTACTTTTTCAGAAAATTTTTTCGCCACTTCTTCCTGACGATCAGGGTGTATGCTCGTCCAGAAGGGCGATGGTGGAGGTAGCTTGAAAATCAATCGGTGGAAGCGTCTCGGTCTGCGAGAACGGATATTTTTACTTCTGGCCGCGCTGGTGCTGATCACCTTTGCCGGTGGGCTGATGACGGTATGGCATACCGATGCCATCGACTCGCTGATCACTTCGTTGATTGATAAAAATGTGACCTCTTATCGGGCCGCAGAAGAATTACGGGGTGCCCTGCTGCAGCAGAAAGGTTATTTAACCTATTATTTCTTGAGCGGTGATCCTGATTGGCTCAAGCAACTGGAAAAATACCAGCGAAGTTTCAAAGGGTGGCTCAAAATTGCCCAGGAGACTGCCTATACTCCAACCATGAAGGAAATCCTGGAGCAGATCAGCGAGAGTTATGAGCAATATATTCTGGCGCGGCAGCAGGTCATAGACTTATACAAAACCGGGCAGCGAGAGGCCGGCGCCAAGCTCCACTGGGAGGTGCGCCAACAGTTTCTGGAGCTTTGCGACCTCTGCGAACGCTATAAATTGATCCACGAACAGCGCATCCAGGAGGCTCGTAGTAAGAGCCGGGCCCAGGCGCAATTTATCAATACCCTGTCGCTGATCGTGATGCCACTGGTCGCGGTTTTGGGGATGTTGCTGGGTTATATTCTGGTCAAGCAAATATTGGGACCGATCCGCCAACTGATGGCAGAAACCGGTCAGGCCGATGCTACCCCCCTTGAGGTTGACGAGGTGAAGGCTTTGAGCCGCCGGGTGCATAGCCTGATTGAGAATGTCGATCAGACCCAGATCAAATTGGAGCGCAGCCAGGTGCATCTGCTGCAATCAGAAAAGCTGGCCCTGGTCGGTAAGCTGGCCGCCGGGGTGGCGCACAGCATTCGCAATCCTCTGACCTCGGTAAAAATCCGGTTATTTTCCCTGCGTCGGACGCTCAATCTCGATCCCAGCCAGCAAGAAGATCTGGAAGTAATCTCCGAGGAGATTCGCCACATTGATACCATTGTGCGCAACTTCCTGGAATTTTCCCGTCCCCCCAAGCTCAAGATGCAGAAGGTCAGCCCTTCCGAGGTGGTTGACCAGGCCCTGCAGCTCCTCCGCCACCGCCTGGAAAACTATAACGTGACGACCAGACTTATCCGGTCCCGCCGCCTCCCGGAAATCTGGGCCGACCCGGACCAGTTAAAAGAAGTTCTGGTCAACCTGCTGGTCAACGCCTGCGAAGCCATGGGAGACGGAGGCCTGATTACCATCACTGAAACCGAGGATTTTGTCGAAACCACCGGCCCGCTGACAATTATTCAGGTCGAAGATAATGGCCCTGGTATCCCGGAATCCATGCAGGACAAGATCTTTCAACCGTTTTACAGCAGCAAAGAAGAGGGCACCGGCTTGGGTCTCAGCATCGCGGCGCGTATCATCCAGGAGCACGGGGGCTGGATCGACCTGAGTTCCAGGGAAGGCCAGGGGACAACGTTCAGCATCAGTTTGCCTTTCAGGAAGCTTAAAGATGGGAAAAATCTTAATCGTTGACGATGATCCGCAATTGCGCCAAAGCTTTGAAAAGCTATTGACCACCGAGGGTCATACAGTCCAGACCGCGGCCACCGGCGAGGCGGCTGTTAAATTGGTGCAAACCAATCCCCCAGATCTGGTCATCATGGATATCCGGATGCCAGGGATGAGCGGCTTGGAAGCCTTTCGCACCATACACGACCTCGAGCCCAAGGTCCCGGTGATTATTATGACTGCCTTCGGCACCACCGAAACCGCCATCGAGGCCACTAAATTGGGGGCTTTCGACTATGTGCTCAAACCTTTTGAGATTCCCGAGGCTTTGACCCTGATCAGTCAAGCCCTCAATGCCGGCCGGTTTATGCGCTCCCAGGTAGAGATTGACATGACCCCAGAACGGGCCTCGGGAGAGGCGATTATTGGGAAGAGCAAGGCCATGCAGGAAGTATATAAGAGCATCGGCCGGGTAGCGCCGACCGATGCCACCGTCCTCCTGCGCGGCGAGTCCGGCACCGGCAAAGAACTGGTCGCCCGAGCCATCTATCAACACAGTCTGCGGGCGGAAAAACCATTTTTGGTGATCAATTGTGTGGCCATCCCCGAGACCTTGTTGGAAAGCGAATTGTTCGGCTATGAAAGAGGGGCCTTCACCGGGGCGATTAGCCGCCGGGTCGGTAAGATCGAACAGGCTCATGGGGGAACCATATTTTTGGATGAAATCGGCGACATGCCTTTTGCCATCCAGGCCAAGATCTTACGCTTGCTCCAGGAAAAGAGCATCGAACGCCTGGGGGGCCGCGAGACCATTCCAGTGGACGTCCGCATTATCGCCGCCACCAACCGCGATCTCGAAGCCGCCCTGGCGGCCGGGCGTTTTCGGGAAGATCTCTATTATCGCCTTAAGGTCGTTACCGCTGATCTTTAGTCGGGGCTATCCGATCCGTCCCGAAGACTTGTCCCAGGCGACCGGTAACGATCAGGACATCACCGTTGTTCCGGATACCGAGTTCCTGGCATTTATCCGCAAGTGGCTGCGCCAGAAGCTGGTCTCGGATTCAGGGGAAAATAAGTTTGAGGCCCTGGTTGACCGTTTTGCCAGTGTGCTGGTCAGCGAAGCGCTCAACCTCACCCGGGGCAATCGCAGCCAGGCCGCCAGGCTTTTAGGTCTTTCCCGCCCTACCCTACAGGCCAAAATCGATAAATACCGCCTAAAAGTAGAGACCTTGGTTAAGGCTGACGATCAATTATCTCAATAACTTACCATCCGGAAATCCAATATTTCTTTCCCCCTTGTATCTTAACGATACAAGGGTCAGGGTAGGGTGGGGGTGATAAAAGCTCCTGGACCGCTTTCGGGCTGGCACCCTTCATCACCAATTGGGAGGCGAGGGTATGACGCAGCTCGTCAAACCGAAAATCCTCAAGCCCGGCTTTCCTGCAGGCGGAAGCAAAGGATCGCTTCACTTCCTGGAATCGCTTCCTATCGGGTCCACAGAACATATATTGAGATTTCAACTGGTTCGTATGCCGCATCTCTCGGGTTACCTGGGCCAGCCGGTCATTCATGGCAATTTGCCGGGATATACAGCTCTTGGTCTCCTTGAGATAAACAAAACCATTGCGAATTTGCCGCTTTATTGGCGAGTTAAAAAAAACTTGACAACTCAGGCACCTACCTGGTTACCGCCGACTTTACGCGAACCTTTGCGGTGATGTTGACCATGGCCTGCCCCTGTGCCACCGCTCTGGCGGCCAGCAGCGCCCTAAGCGTCAGCCATTTTACGGCCACGCAAAAGGGGATCTTGATTAAAGGCGGTCGTTATCTGGAAGAGATCGGCACGGCCGACACCTTCTGCTTTGATAAAACCGGCACTATCACCCCCCGGCAACCAGAAGTGGCTTTGGTTAAGGGTGGGAATGGGATGGCAGCCAGGTCGATATTGCAGTGGGCGGTGTCGGCCGAACAACATAATAAACATCCGATTGCGATTGCCATTAAACAGGAGGCTCAGAGATGGGGGATTCAACCGCTAGCCCATGCGGTGTGCGATTACAGCCTGGGAAAAGGGGTAAGGGCTGAAGTCGAGGGAAAACAAGTACTGGCCGGTAATGAGCGGTTTTTAGAGAAACACCAAATTAAGCTTCCACCGCCCTTATGCCTGGAGGCGGAAAAGGCCGAGGCCGAAGGGCAGACCGTGGTTTATGTGGCCCTGGAGGGGGAAGCGATCGGCCTGATCGGGATTAATAACCATCTGCAACCCGGCGTCGTCAGGATGATAGAGGGCCTGCGGTCAGATAGAGTGCGGAGGTGCATGTTAATTACCGGGGATAAGGCGGAAGTGACGCAAAAGGTGGTAAATCACCTCCCCCTGGAGGCCCATTTTAGCTCTCTGCTGCCTGAAGATAAGGCGCTAGTGGTACGGGAGCTGAAAGAGAATGGGCATAAAGTGGTAGTTGTCGGAGATGGAGTGAACGATGCCATGGCCCTGGCCGCGGCCGATATCGGCATTGCCATGGGAGCCGGAGGCTCAGAAATTGCCCTGGTGACCGCCGATATAGTGTTAGCCGACGGAGACCTCGGTCAACTGGTTTATTTACGGGAGTTGAGCCAACAGACCCTAAAAATTGTCCACCAGAACTTCTGGCTGGCGGTTAGCACTAATCTTATCGGGGCCGGCTTAGGGATCTTTGGACTTCTTCCCCCAGTGTTGGCTGGCTTGCTGCACATTGTCCATAGCCTGGGGATCATGGCTAACTCGGGCCGGCTACTAACTTTCCGTCGGCGTCGGTTGGCTCAGGCGGAAAACGAGGAACCGGACATGGAAAAAAATCATGACCTTCGGCCCGTTTATCCCTTAGTTGCTGTCCAGCAAAAGGGATAAATATCTCTCCTCCGGTGGGATGAAAAAGGAATGCGGCATGGATGAAAGCCTCATTTTGGAAATCCGTTCTTTTGTTAAGGCCATAGTCCACCATATCCCCGGCCGGATAAGATTGCGGTTATCCCCCGAGCTCTTTGTAAAGGCGGGCAAGATTGATTTATCCGCCTTTCAGAACCTGGACGGAATTAAGGAAATACAGGTAAACCCGTTGGCTCTTTCCGCGGTCATTACCTACGACCCCGATAAATTGCCTCCCCGACTCTGGGAGGCCTTTATAAAGGATGAAGGATCGGCAGCGCAAGTTATCAACCAGTTACTTTCTGGCAAGAAGAAGACGGAGGTGGAAGAAGATGGATGAAAAAATGGCTATGGAGCGCTTCCAGGCGGAAAGGGGTCCCGAAGGAGGCCCCGAGACGCCCCCTTATGGTCAGTCCGAGGGCATGAGTATGGGGCCTGCGGCTAGGGGCGGCTCACCCCCGATGGCGGGCGGCACCGGGGAAGGAGCTGGCATGGGCGAGCCCCAGATGATGGCCCCGGCTCCGGGTCAGACCGGTTGCATGTGTGAGGGACACGCGGCTATGGCTGGCCCTCCCTCAATGGCCGGCGGCCCGGGAGGCGGAGACGGTATGGGCGGTCCTCAGATGATGGGACCGCCGTCAGATGGAGGAGCATCTTGAGGCTCCAACATCCGGCGTCTAACAACCGCCGGAACCGCCACTCGGTGATAAAACGTGGCGCCGCTCGAGATAAGCCGGTCAAAGTCCGGGCCCCCGAGGCAGGAGAAGACCAGTTGGTGCCGATGGCGCCAGACTCCGGGCAGGCCCTTGAACAAGATTCGGAT
>MUKC01000165.1:6255-6952 GCA_002049795.1 Desulfobacca sp. 4484_104
CCAGTTGGTGCCGATGGCGCCAGACTCCGGGCAGGCCCTTGAACAAGATTCGGATATTTGGCGGTAACCAAGTGAATTCCCATTGCGGTTTAGTTTCTGGCATGGTTGAGACCACCTTAAAAAGGCTGATCTCTAACTATATATAATTATTGATAGAATGTCTATCTTTAAATTGCTAATGATTCATGTATGTTACGTTTTGTTTCAATAAAATGTCTATTTTTAAATTGCTAATGATTTATGTATGTTACGTTTTGTTTCAATCGTCGGCGCTAGGGTTGTTTCCGGCTGCGGGGATTTTTACCTCCTGGCCCTGATGGTGTCAGGCTAATCAAGGATTACCCGTCGGGTTTGAGTATGTTAGATGGGGAGAAAAAGAAAAGTATAATAGGCGACCTTCCGTACGGAATCGATCTCTCTGGTATGCATTGCCTGAACAGGGGTCTGTTAACTTTGTTTCAAACCGGTTTCTTGGAGAGCGCTTCGGTTTCCCATGGATCGAAAATATACACGTCGGTATCGCCCGCCGTGCCCTGCAGGGACGGGTTGTAGTCGCTAAGGTGACGAATGTCGGTCAGGCCGGCGGCCGGGTAGAGGGTTTCGGGAAAGGAAGGGGGAGAAGGAGAGGGAGAAGGAGAGGGAGAGGAAGCGGAAGGCGCCTGGGAGGCGGTTATTGTCCCAGCGGAGACGGAGCAGC
>MUKC01000052.1 GCA_002049795.1 Desulfobacca sp. 4484_104
GGGACAGCCCGGCAAGCCTTTTATCTGGTGCTGCTCGATAATGGGCGGCGGCGGCTGGCCGCGCAGCCGCAGACGCGGGAGGCGCTTTATTGCCTGCGTTGCGGGGCCTGCCTGAATATTTGCCCGATTTTTCAGCTCGGCGGCGGCCATCTTTATGGCCAGGTCTATCCCGGCGCCATCGGTATCCTATTAGCGCCGTTTTTAGGTAATGGCGCTGATCTGACCGACCTGTGCAGCCAATGCGGGGCCTGTAGTCTGATCTGCCCGGTAAAAATCGACCTGGCCAACCAGATTGCGCGGTTGCGCTCCCAGAGCGTCCGCCATCAAGTGCTGCGCCTCTTAGTGCGGCGTAGCGCCGCGATTATGGCCCGACCCCGACTGTACCGGGGTCTGGAACCCTGGCTGCGGCTGGTCAGACAGCATTTGCCTGCTAGTTTACAAAACTATCTTTGGGGCTCGGGACGGCAATTGCCTGAATTGGCACCCCAAAGTTATCATCGGTTAATGAAGCATAGTCAGAATTAATACTGTTTTCTGTTTTCTGTTAATCTGTTTTCTGTTAAAATGATTAATCTAATCAATGTGTTAAATGCTGAATTTGTTGCACTTGAATGAAAACTTGGCATCAATCACGTGGGTAAGCTTTGTCTAATTTTAGGTAAATGACCACAAGAGCTGGCAACTTCTAATCTGGCCATGGACGCTAAACTGCTTCTAGAACGGCTGCACGAAGCCCAGGCTGACGGCCTGGAAATTATCGGGCCGGAGCAGTTGGCCCAGGCCCTGGCGGAACACGCCGGTCTGCCATTGCTTTTAGAAGATCATCCCTTACTGCACGAGGTCGCCCCTCTGTTAGCGGCGCGGGGCGTTATCGAATTTAACTTCCTGTCGGCGATGCCCGCCGATCAGGCCGGGATGGGACAAATTGCTACCCTGGTCATGGTCGCGGCCGGGGCCATCCCGGAAACCGGCAGCCTAATCATCACCGCCCGATCACCTCTGGCTTTTCGACTGTCCGGGTGTCCGCGCCAGCATATCATCATCGTCCCCCAAGAGCGGGCCGGGCTGACCCTGGCCCAGGCCTTGACATGGACCGCCCAGGAGCCCTCGGGGCTGGTCAGTTGGCTTACCGGTCCGAGCCGCACCGCGGACATCGAAAAAACCCTGGTTCTGGGGGCCCAGGGCGCTGAAAGCCTGGTGGTGTTAATTTATAACCCGGAGTCCTGATGGAAAAAGTTCCCGTCCCCGAAATCGAAGCCCGCGTTGCCCACCTGCAGCGCCAGTTAGAAAAGCATAATCTTGACCTGGCGCTGATTGGCCAGAATACCGACCTGTTTTATTATACCGGCACGGTGGTAGACGGTTTTCTGGCCGTGCCTGCTCAGGGTCAGCCGCAGTTGTTGGTCCGGCGGCCTCGCCAGCGCCTCGCCACCGAAGGCTCGGTGTGGCCAGTAAAGCATTTTAAAAATTTTAAGGACCTCCGCCAGTTATTGGAAAAGCTCGGCCTGCCGCGGCAAGCCCGGGTGGGTCTGGAGCTGGATGTCTTGCCCGCCGCCCTTTATTTGAAGCTGGGCCAGCAGGTTTTCCCGTCCCACCCGATTAAGGATCTATCAACCATCATCCGTTGTCAGCGGATGGTCAAAAGTGCTTATGAAATCGAGCAATTGCGACGGGCCGCGGCCATCTTGGACCAGGCCCTGGAGGTCGTCGTCGACCTGCTCAGACCGGGGATGACGGAATTGGAGTTAGATGCCGCGGTGATCTACCATTTGCGGCGCTTGGGTGATCAAGGTCAGGCGCGCATCCGGCGCTGGAATCTGGAACTGTTCTTTGGCCACGTGCTTTCCGGCACCTCGGGGCTGAAGGCCGCTTATACTGATACGCCCAGCGGTGGCTCAGGGGTCAGTCTGGCCTTCCCGCAAGGGGCGAGCTCAAAGCCGCTGGTGCCGGGAGAGCCGATCAGCATTGACTTTCTGGCCTGCGTCAATGGTTATATCGTAGATCAGACCCGGATGTACGCCTTGGGCTGGCTGCCGGATGAGGCCTGGGAAGCCTTTGCCGTGGTCGAGGACCTTTACCGGATGTTTGCCGTCGAGGCCCGTCCCGGGGTAATGCCGGGAGACCTTTATCATCGTCTCTGTGAAGCTGTCCAGGCCCAGGGCCGCCAAGATTATTTCATGGGGATAGGCCGGGAGCGGGTGCGCTTCATCGGCCATGGGGTAGGACTGGAAGCAGACGAATTTCCCCTGCTCAGCGCCCATTTTCCCCATGCCTTGGAAACTGATATGGTGATGGCCTTTGAGCCTAAATTTTTTCTACCTGAGATCGGCATGATCGGCCAGGAAGATACCGGCCGCATTACGCCGCACGGGATAGAATGGCTCACCATTACCCCGCCGGGCATATTGGTCAAGCCCATTTAAATGGCCGATGGCAGACCAATTTCAGGGGTTCAAAAGGTTTTACTCTTTATAGAGTGGCTACAATTGACTTAAAAAGTGCTCAAATGAATTGCGGTCCTACGGTTAAAGGTATGTTTTTGAAGGCAACCTGGCATAAAAAACCGGGTAGTGGTCGGTGCCAAGGATAAATCCTTTTAACGGTTTTGACAATTTGTGGTAATTATGTTAAAAATTATAGCAACCTAGCGTGGACTGGAGGCTCACCGTTTGATCATTTTGAGTTGGAAGTTTTTGGTCTTAGCGGTAAGCCCCGCCTTCGTACGACTAAGACCGAAAACCTGTTAGGACCGATAATCCCCCTACCCAGGCTATTAAGCTTGGATCCAAACGCAGATTGGACCGAGACTGAAAAGGAGGGGAATTTTATGTGCCGGCCTCGCTTAAGCTCCCCGGCTATACTCAAACCTGGGGTGGAATTTAATTTTAAACAAACCATCAATCAACTGCTCGCGGAAATTACCCAGTCTACCTCATTATTAAACCCGGTCGCGGCGGAAAGCTTGATCCAGGAATTGGAAAGCGCCCCCCGGATTTTTGGTTATGGGTCCGGCCGGTCCGGTTTTATCTTACGGACCTTTTGCATGCGGCTGATGCATTTAGGTTTTACCATTTATTATGTGGGCGAGACCATTACCCCCAGGATCCAGCCCCAAGATTTGCTGTTGGTAGTATCGGGTTCCGGGGAGACGCCGCAGAGCCGTGAGTTACTCCGGCAGGCGCGATCACGCGGGGCGCGGACCGTCGCCTTCACCGCCCACCCAGAGTCGGCAATCGGACAGGAAGCCGATCTGACCGTTTTGATACCAGGAACTACTAAATTATCGCTGGCTTACGAGTTAGAGTCGATTCAATGTCCGGGCAGCTTGTTTGAACAGGCTGCTTTTTTATTTTTTGAAACAGTGATTCTGATGCTCTATCAACGTCGCCCAGGCCGCAACCGGCACGATGTCCTGGCCCGACACGCTAATTTGGAGTAATACCCTGCCAGGAAAGGATATTATGGGAACAATCTTACAACTGGCCCTGGATTTTGTTGATCTGAAAAGAGCATTGCATCTGGCTAAACTGGCAGTCCCGGGAGGGGTGGATTGGCTGGAAGCCGGCACACCCTTGATCAAAAGCGAGGGTTTGGACGCGGTCCGGGAACTGCGCCGGCTGTTTCCGCAAAAGGTCATTGTCGCCGATATGAAAATCATGGACGCCGGTCGGGTGGAAGTGGAGGCCGCGGCCAAGGCCGGAGCCAACGTCATTGATGTCTTGGGGGCGGCCAGTGACGCAACCATTCGCGAGTGTATCCAGGCCGGGAAAAACTATGGGGCCCAGATCGTGGTTGATCTGATTGCCATGCCCGATCCGGTAACCCGGGCCCAGCAAGTGGAAGTCTTGGGGGCCGATTACATCACCGTCCATGTCGCTATCGATGAACAGATGGAAGGACGGGATCCGTTTATGATCCTGCAAAAGGTCAGCCAGGCGGTAAAGGTGCCGGTCGGCGTCGCCGGCGGCATCAACTCCGAAACCGCGGCCCAGGCCGTCGAAGCCGGGGCCAGTTTCGTGATCGTCGGCGGGGCCATCACCAAGGCGCAGCATCCTGAGTCAGCCACCCGGGAAATCCGGCAGGCCATGGATGAGCGGGTTCCCATTCCCACCACCCTGTTCCGCCGGGTGGACGAAAGCGAGCTTAAAAACGTCCTTAACCTGGTGTCGGCCGCTAATCTTTCCGATGCCCTGCATCGCGGCGGCGTCCTGGAGGGTATTCGTCCCTTGTACCGCGGCATTCATATGGTGGGCAAGGCCCTGACGGTTCGGACCTACCCCGGCGATTGGGCCAAACCGGTGGAAGCCATAGATTTAGCTCAACCAGGAGATATTATCGTCATCGATGCCGGTGGCGTCGGACCGGGAGTCTGGGGAGAACTGGCAACCCACTCAGCCATCCAACGGAAGGCGGCCGGAGTAGTGATTGACGGAGCGATCCGCGACTCCGGCGACATCGTTCAGCTCCGCTTCCCGGCCTTTACCCGCTTAATAATGCCCAACGCCGGTGAGCCGCGCGGTTTTGGAGAAATCGGCGTGCCCATCCGGATCGGCAACGTCCGGGTCGAAACCGGAGATTGGTTAGTAGGAGACGATGACGGGGTGGACGTCTTTGAAAAGGAAAACCGCATCCGCGAGGAAATTAAGGAGGGCAAGACCCTGGCCTCAGTAACCGAACTATTACGATGGGAAAAAAAGGTGTGAGCTCGGGCCTGAGAGTTGGCAATCCGCTAGACCGCCTTAGACGCTGGCGGCGGAACCGGGAAAAGAGACAATGATCGCCGAGACCAGCGGCACTGACTTCAATCTGACCGACCAGGAACGGATGGTCCAGAACCAGCTTGTGCGGCGGGGGATACGTGCCCCGCGGGTATTAGCCGCGATGCGCAAAGTCCCCCGCCACCGCTTTGTCGAAGAGGCCCTGCAACACCAGGCTTATGGTGATTATCCCCTTCCTATCGGTGAGCAGCAGACTATCTCCCAACCCTATATTGTGGCCCTGATGACCGAGGCCTTGGAATTGCAAGGTACGGAAAAGGTTTTGGAAATCGGCACCGGTTCCGGTTATCAGGCCGCGGTCCTCGCCGAATTAGCCGCCCAGGTGTTCTCCGTCGAACGCTATCCGGCATTGGCCTTTCGAGCCCGGAAGGTGATAGAGGCACTGCGTTATTTTAACGTCCAGATCCGGGTCGGAGATGGAACTCTGGGGTGGCCGGAAGAGAAACCTTTTCAGGGCATCATTGTTACCGCCGGGGCCCCCGCCATCCCGCAACCGCTGATCAATCAGTTAGCCGAAGGCGGTCGTTTGGTGATCCCGGTCGGAGACCGCTTTGCCCAGACCCTGACCCGAGTTACCAAAACTCCAGAGGGATTAAAATTTGACTATTATGGGGGCTGCCGTTTTGTCCAACTGATCGGGCGTTTTGGTTGGCCGGAAGACAAAGCACCAGGCTCGCGGACCTCTCCACGGATTGATTCGGAGGAAGCCTGGTAAGGTTGGTCGGCGACCGCTGAGGACTGGGCTATTTCCCCACTTGTGGGTTTTTGGAAATAGGCCATCAGCACCTGCCGGGCTACAGGAGCCGCCGCCGAGCCGCCATGCCCACCATGTTCGATGATCACTGCAACCGCGATCTCGCTATTCTCCACCGGCGCGAAACAGACGAACCAGGCATGGTCGTGGGTTTTCTCTCCTTTTTTACCTTCCTTACCCAGTGTTGTAACCTGAGCGGTTCCGGTTTTCCCGCCGATTTCGACCATGGGTATCCGAGCTGCGTGGCCCGTGCCCCGGGGGTCGTGGACTACCCCACGCAGCCCTCGGCGGACCAGATCTATGGTGGCCGGGGAAGCCTCCAGACGCGAGGCCACCTTAGGCTGGAACTCGAAAAGAACTTCCCCCTCTGGGCTTTCAATGGAATCTACTAATTGGGGAACATAAACTGTCCCCCCATTGGCAATAGCAGCGACCACGCCGGCCATCTGGATCGGGGTAACCAGGTTGTAGCCTTGTCCAATAGACACCGATAAGGTTTCACCTTCATGCCAGCGTTGCTTAAAACGCCGTTTTTTCCAATGCGAAGAGGGCACCAACCCCGGTTTTTCACTACCTAAATTGAGGCCACTGGTTTGGCCTAAGCCAAAGCGGCGACTCCATTTGGCAATGCGATCAATACCTAAACGTAGGCCGGTTTTATAAAAAAATACGTCACAAGACTGGATCAGGGCATTATAAAGATTCATCCTGCCATGGCCACCGCGCCGCCAGCAATGGAACACATGGTTACCAAAAGGCAAGGCCCCGCAACAGTAGAAGGTAGTCTGGGGAGTCAGGACTTTTTCCTCCAGGCCAGCTACCGCCATGACGATTTTAAAGGTCGAGCCTGGAGGGTATTGTCCTCTAATAGCTCGATTTTCCAAAGGATGTTCCTTATCGTTGATTAATTGCTGCCATTGCTGGGGGGTAACCCCTTTTTCAAACACATTCTGATCAAAAGTGGGGGCTGAGGCCAGGGCCAGAACCTTGCCGTTCTGCGGATTGAGAGCTACCACTGCCCCGCTTTTGCCTGCTAAAGCGGCTTCGGCGGCCTGCTGCACCCGGGCATCAATAGTCAGGCGGACATTGGCTCCTGGAGTCGATGGGGTAGAGCTGAGCAGACGCAGCTCTCGGCCCCGGGCATCTACTTCAATCTGACGGCTCCCCCGGCAGCCGCTCAAATATTTCTCCAGGACTAGTTCAATGCCGCAGCGGCCGATATAGTCGCCCATCTTATTCTCAGGAAATTTGCCGCTTTTTAATTGACCTTCGGTAATTTCTCCCAGATAGCCGATCAGATGACAGGCCAGGCCATCACGGCGATACTCTCGCTTGGGACGTATCTGAATCAACACCCCGGGCAATTCATATCGATAGGTTTCAATCAGGGCCAGTTCTTCCCAGGACAGGTCACCCCTAACTTTAATAATCCGGGAGGAATTTTCTTTCTGGGCCGCGGCCACCTTCTCTTCCAATTCCTGAGGATTTAAGTGCAACAGATCGGCCAGACGCCGGGCTAATTGCGGTAAATTCTGGATATCTTCCAAAACCAGCATCAGGTCGTAAGCCGGGGTATTATTGACCATAACCCGTTGCCGTTGATCCATGATCATGCCTCGCCAAGGCGGCAGATCTCGCGTGCGGATACGGTTATGTTCGGATCTATCCCGAAACTCATAGCCCTTGACCAATTGCAGGTACCAGAGGCGAAGGGTCAGCAAGCCAAACAGGATCAGGACCACGATAGAAAGGATAAATAGACTTTTACGAATCTCCTCTTGGAATTCTGGTAACATCACCCCGCGGCCTTTAAGGCTCCGCCGCAGTTTAGGAAAAGCATTATTTTGGGTCTTGCCAAGATTCATAAACATCTTTATTAGTGCTTAATTATTGAACCGCTGCGGATGCTTGTTCTAGTGTCAGACGTTGGCTAATCTAAATCATCGAGCTCGGTAGAGGCCGAGTGCGGATCAAAGAAATACCGGCCGGCGGTTTTATCCAGCCAATATAGCAGCAAGAAGCTGGGAGGAGCAAGCAACGCGGTAACCCCCGCCTTTTCCAGGTTGAGCCGGACGGCCTGGAAATGGAATACTCCTGAGGGTTCTAAAAGGGACAAAATCCCCAATTCCAACCCTCCCTGGATTACTAGAGTAAGGGCCACTGCCAGAATCTGGGGGATAATGGCCTGTAAATTCAGATGGCGTTTGAAAACTCGGGCCAGTATTACCACCAATAAATAAAGCCCGGTGTACAGGCCTAAAGGACCGTTGGCATAACAATCGACCACCAGACCTAATAGAACAGCCAAAAATACCGCACTGAACAGGAAAGGATGGATAGCTTCATAAAAAACCAATAAATTCAGAAGCTCCAAACGGGTCTGATGCAGCGGGAGCAGCAGAATTTGGAGAAAAAACAAGGTCACTCCCAAGGACAGATGCAAGATCAACCGAGCCATGAGCCGCCTTATTTCTGTAATCTAGGAGTAACAGCCGTAACTACCAGGACCTCTTCCAGATTGGCGAAATCGACCATGGGGGTAACCTCGATTTCCTGGAAGATTCCGGCCTTTTTTTTATCAATCTTGGTTACCTTGCCCAAGGCCATACCCCGGGGGTAGATGCCGCCCAGACCAGAGGCCAGAATAAGATCATCGGGTTGGACATCGGCGTTTTTGGGAATGTATCGGAGATAACAGAGATTACCGCCCTTCCCTTCCAGAATGCCGCGCATGCGATTGCGTTGGATCATAGCGTCCACGGCACTGTTGCGGTCGATGAGGAACATGACCTTGGCATAATGCGGATAACTTTCGATTATCCGACCGACAATTCCGGTACCCGACAACACCGGCATCCCCCACTTGACGCCCTCCGCCTCACCCCGATCAATAATAGCGCATTTAAACCAGAAGGAGGGATCATAGGCGATGACGCGTGCCCCGGTGACCGGCTGCGCCAGTTGGGTCTTTAAATCCAATAGCTGTTCCAGGCGTTCTTGCGCCAGCCGCGCCTCTTGATATTGGATTTCTTTCCCGGCGATCTCTTGCAGGCGTTGTTTTAGTTCTTGATTTTCCTGTTGCACGCCGACCAGATAAAAATAGCCCTGCCACGCCCTTTCTACCGACCTCCCCAGGATGGTTAGATATTTCAATATCGGCGCTGTCAGACTGATGACGATTGTCTGTAAGGGCCGTAAGGGATGAGGATACCTCAGGCTGGAGGTGATGAAGATAAAAATCAACAAGAATAAAATGGTAAAGACAATCGGGACTCGAAACCGTCGCCAGAGATGCACAGCGAACGCCTTAATTCACCATTACTTCTCTTAAGATCGCCAAGTTATCAAGAGCCATGCCCGAGCCCAGGACCACGGTAGAAAGTGGATCATCGGTTACTTTGATAGGCAACTCGGTCTCTTCGTGCAATAGGTGATCCAGGTGTTTTAACAAAGCCCCGCCGCCGGTCAGATAGATACCTTTATCCACAATGTCAGCCGACAGCTCGGGTGGCGTCTGTTCCAGGGCAGTTTTGACCGTGTCCACGATAGTATCGATCTGTTCCTGGATAGCCTCACGCACCTCATCAGAAGTAATCGATAAAATCTTGGGAATGCCGGTGACCAGGTCGCGGCCTTTAATTTCGATGGTCTCTACTTCGTCTACCGGATAAGCATTGCCGACGGTGGTCTTGATAATCTCGGCGGTCCGTTCGCCGATCAACAGATTATACTTGCGTTTGATATATTGCAGGACGGACTCATCCATTTTATTGCCTCCGACCCGGACGGATTTGGAATAGACGATCCCGGCCAGCGAGATGACCGCTACTTCGGTAGTGCCGCCGCCGATATCGACGATCATATTACAGATCGGTTCGGTAATCGGCAGCCCGGCGCCGATCGCCGCGGCCATGGGTTCCTCGATCAGATAAACCTCCCGTGCCCCGGCTGATTCGGCTGATTCGCGCACCGCCCGCTTTTCGACCGGGGTGATCCCGGAAGGCACACTGACAATAATGCGCGGTCGCACCAGGGTGCGACGATTATGCACCTTCTGGATAAAATGGCGCAACATGGCCTCGGTGATCTCAAAATCGGCAATGACTCCATCCATCATAGGGCGGATCGCCACAATATTGCCCGGAGTCCGCCCCAGCATCATCTTGGCCTCCCGACCCACCGCTAATACCCGGTTGCGGTCCCGCGCATTGTTCCGCACTGCCACGACGGAAGGCTCGCTTAAGACAATGCCCTTGCCTTTGACATAAACCAGGGTATTGGCCGTGCCCAGATCGATGGCCAAATCATTGGAGAACCACCCTAAGATTGGATCTAAAAACATAACTAGCACCTTTTAATATAACCTAATTTGTGTCCTTCCGGAGACCCATTGCTCTCCTCACCCTTGATGGGGGATGTTTGGGGTGGGGATGAAAAAATATCATATCTCAATATGTTTAAATTTATGCCCCCCCCAACCCCCTCCCACCAGGGGCGGATAAGTTTCCGGGGGGAAGCTGATTATTTCCGCACTCGAAGAAGCCGTTAAAGGTCCCCCGGTGACCTTCTGGTCCCTAGTCTGACGAGCACCACTCAGCTGCCAAATTAAATCTCAATATTTTTCCGTTCTGGTGCCGGGCGGGACGGATACGTTTATTAACCTCCATGTCAGGCCCAAAAGTCCTCTCAGGCGTGAGCCGGGCTAACATCGAGGCGACGTGTATAGGAACGACCCAGTTTGCTTTGACTATCTAGTGCCATCTTATTTTGGCATTTTGGGAAAAAAAAACAACCTTAAAATCGATTGAATAAAATGACAATTTCCTCCCCGAGGGAAGCAATTTTTGGGACTGCACCTTGACAAAACCGCCAAATAATGTTTTAAAAATAAATTTAAACAGTTATCTCTATCCCATAAGGATCGGCAATAATGAAACGCACCTATCAACCCAGCAATCTGAAAAGGGCTCGAACCCATGGGTTTTTGAGCCGCATGCGAACCCGAGGCGGTCAGCAGGTCTTAAAAAGACGGCGGGCCAAAGGTAGAAAACGGCTTGCCGTATAATTTTGGGAGGCTAGCCAGGATAACCCTCCCCTAACAGGATTAGGTGGGCCTGGAACGGTTAGCCGCAATATTATTTTGAAGGGCACGGCACGGTTTCGTAAGTCAGATCGTCTGGTTAGACGAGCCGATTTTGAGCGCTCCAAAACCTTAGGCCAACGCTACCATACCTCGCACTTTCTGGTCTCCCTGGTTCCTAATCAAGCAGGTCAACCGCGGTTGGGACTAGTAGTTAGTAAACGGTTGGGCAAGGCAGTCAGAAGAAATCGGGTTAAACGTCTGCTCAGAGAATTTTTCCGGCTTAATAAAGCGAATTTGCCTCTCCAGGATATTGTCATTATCGCTAAAAAAGGCGCGTCTGACCTTACCTTGGCGGAGGTAAGTGCCGAATTGCGGGCGGGTCTGCGGCTACGTTCACCCCGAGGCCAGAGCTAATGGCTAAGGTGGTAATTATTCTGATCCGAGCTTATCAGATTTTTGTTTCTCCGCTATTCCCCAGTGTTTGCCGCTTTGTCCCTTCTTGTTCCGAGTATGCCTGCCAAGCCTTGCGGCGCTATGGATTGGGGAAAGGTTTGGTCTTAACCTTAAAAAGAATAATCAAATGCCATCCCTATCATCCGGGCGGATGGGACCCGGTCCCGTAGTGTTCTGGCGATTGGTGATTTCCTGGAGATCTAAATGGAAAAACGGCTGATAATCGCTGTTACTCTTAGTTTGGTAATATTTTTAGGTTTCGGTTATTTAAAGGAGAAGTTTTACCCTACACCGCGGCCTGAGGAACCCCAGCCCACGGCCCCGGCTCCGACTCCTTCGCCTCCGGAGGTTGTCAAGCCCTCTCCGGTCCCGGAAACTCCTCTGGTAGCCCCAACTCCGGCTAAGCCGCCCCAGGAGGTAGTAGTGGACACCCCCCTGTACCAGGCCGTCTTTACCGAACAAGGGGCCCGGCTGAAAAGTTTTAAACTGAAGAAGTATCGGGAAAAGCTTCCCATTACCACCGTTGCCGGCTTTGGCTTCTGGTGGTTCAATTTTGAGATTCAAAAATACCAGACGGCCGGCGCTCAACCACCAGCCTTCAAGGAATTGATCGAGATTACTGATCCGGCCCAACTGCCGTTGGCCGTCGCTTGGGAAACCAGCACCGCGCCGCCGACCTCAGAGTTGCCTTATACCGCTAATCAGAAAAGTCTGACTCTAGACGAACAGGGCAAAGGCAGCTTGACTTTTACCCAGGTTCGTCCCGATGGCCTGGTTCTGGTCAAAACCCTAAAATTTAGAGGGGATAGTTATGAGATTGATCTGACGGTAACCGTAAAAAACCAAAGCTCACAACCGCTGGCCGGGAACCTAGATCTCTCTTTAACTACCAGTTATGCCGAGAAGAAGGTCGGCCGATACGGCTTCCTGGGATTTGTGGGCCTTATCAATCAGAGCCGGGAGGAAGTTAAAAGTGCCAAACTGAAGGAACTAAAAACTTTTACCGGCAGGATTGACTGGGCCAGCCTGGAAGACAGTTATTTCATGAAGGCCATGGTGCCCCGCGCTCAGCATGAAGCGATTCTGACTTTGCAGGAACCGTCTTCACAAGTGATGACTGCTACCCTGAAGACCGCCTTGACCGCCATCCCCGCCGGCCAACAAGCCGAGATTCCCTACGCCCTTTATTTTGGTCCCAAGGAACTGAGCACCTTAAAGGCCTTGAATCTGGGACTGGAGCGCGCCGTGGATTTTGGGTGGTTCAACATCCTGGCCATGCCGCTGCTTTATGTGCTTAAGTTCTGTAACCGTTATGTTAATAATTACGGGGTGGCAATTATTATCCTGACCGCCTTGATCCGGATTTTATTCATCTATCCGAACCACAAAAGCTATAAATCAATGCAGGCCATGCAGAAATTGCAACCTAAAATTGCCAAGCTACGGGAGAAATATAAAGACGACCGGGAGACCATGAATAAGGAATTAATGGGCCTTTACAAGACTTACAAGGTCAATCCGGCCAGCGGTTGCCTGCCCATGCTGCTCCAATTGCCAGTGTTTATCGCCCTTTACAACATCCTGGGGTATGCCATTGAAATGCGCCACGCGCCCTTCATCCCTAACCTGCCGTTTACCGATATCGTCTGGTTGGCGGATTTATCGGTTCGGGATCCCCTGCTGATCACCCCCTTGATTATGGGAGTAACCATGTTCATCCAGCAAAAGATGTCACCCGCACCGGGTGACCCGATGCAGGCCAAATTGATGTTGATGATGCCCATAATTTTTACCGTGATGTTTTTAAATTTCTCCTCTGGTCTGGTATTATATTGGTTGGTCAACAACGTCTTATCCATCATTCAGCAGCATTTCACCAACAAGTACCTGGCGTAAGGCTTGATGGAGGTCGCTTAATGAACTTTTTGGAATTTGAAGGGAAAACCGCCGAAGAAGCTATCGACCACGCCTGTGTGCACTTTCAGGTCCCCCAAGACAGACTGGAAATCGAGATCATTTCGCTCGGTTCTTCCGGAATCTTTGGTCTCATCGGAGGCAGAAAAGTCAAGATCCGGGCCGCGCTCAAACCGGAAACCGAAACCTCTTTATTACCTCAGGCTACCGAGATCCTGGACCAACTCCTGCAAAAAATGAACGAAGCCTGTAAGATTAACGGCGCCCAGGAAGAAGACCAGATCAAGCTTTGTATCGAAGGTGATGATCCCGGACTATTGATTGGTAAGCAGGGCCAGACCCTGGAGGCGCTGCAGTATTTAGTTACTAAGATCCTGGCCAAACAGGCGAAAAAGAAAACCAAAGTGGTCATCGATATCGAGTCCTATCGGGAACGGCACGAACAGGCGCTGATCGATATGGCCCTGAAATACGGGAGCCGGGGGTATTAGCCGAAGCCACGTGAATCAGCATCCTGAGCTCGGAATGCCCCCCCCGCATGATACTATCGCCGCCATTTCGACTCCTCTGGGCGAGGCCGGCATCGGTATCGTGCGCTTGAGCGGCCCCCAGGCCGAAAGCATTGCCCGAAACCTCTTTCATCCCTATGGCGATAACACCAAAGCGCTTAATTCTCATCATTTAGTTTTGGGACAACTTATCGATCCTGCTCAGGGCGAGGTAGTAGATGAGGTGCTGGTATCTTTAATGCAGGCCCCGCACAGCTATACCCGCGAGGATGTGATTGAAATCAACTGTCATTCCGGGTACGGAGTATTAGCCCGCATTCTGGACCTGGTCCTAGCACATGGCGCTCGGCTGGCCGTACCCGGAGAATTTACCCAGCGCGCCTTTCTGTCCGGGCGCATCGATCTGACCCAGGCCGAGGCCGTCCTTGAAGTGATTCAGGCCCGGACCAGCGCCAGTCTCCGGGTGGCCGCTCAGCATTTGGCGGGCCGTCTGGGCCAGGAAATCAGAGATCTAAAAGATCGGCTTACCGAAATTCTCAGCTGGGTGGAAGCCGCCATTGATTTTGGCGAGGAAACCCCGGAACTGGTCTGCGATGAGGTCAGGAGAGAATTGACGGCCCTAGAGGGCCGTTTGCAGGTGCTCCAGGACTCCTATACCCAGGGGCGGCTGTTCCGCGAAGGGCTGGATGTCGTCATCGCCGGTCGGCCCAACGTCGGCAAATCCAGCCTGTTAAACCGCTTTCTGCAGGAAGAACGCGTGATTGTCACCGAGATTCCCGGCACTACCCGGGATGTGATTGAAGAAATGGTGTCCATTCAGGGGCTGCCGGTGCGCTTGAGCGATACCGCGGGGTTGCGCCCGGCCCAGGATAGAGCCGAGGAACTGGGGATTCAGCGCACTCAGGAGCGCCTGGCCCGGGCCGATCTGATTATTTATTTACTAGACCTGAGCCAACCCCTGGCCCCCGAAGACGAGCTCCAACTGAACGCCCTGATTGGCAGATCAGTCTTACTGGTGTTGAACAAAGCCGATCTGGTACCAGTCTTGCCGGTTGAAACTCTGCGCTCCCGTTGGCCCTTTCCCATCCTGACCATTTCCGCTCTGACCGGCCAGGGCTTACATCAATTGACCAATACCATATTTCAAACTGCCACGGGCAACGGCCTGAGCCGGCAGGGGCAGATCGTCACCCAGGCCCGCCATCGGCAAAATCTGGTAGCTTGTCTGAAGTTTATAAAACAAGGCCAGACAATTCTGTCCACCGGGCAACCCCTGGAATTGCTGGCCCTGGACCTTCAGGAAGCCGTCCGCCAGTTGGCGGAAATCCTGGGGGAAGAAATCGGCGACGACGTCCTGGACCGCATCTTTGCCCAGTTCTGCCTGGGAAAATAACAGCCCGGGCCAGCCCCAAATGGTGTGTGAGACGCACCCTACGCTAAGGTTATTCTGGTTCCCAAGCTGAGCTTGGGAATCTAACTGTTTGTTATGCCTTACTTCAGTCTTCTGAAAGCCTCTCTCGTACCGAGGGCCGGATTACACCTTGCCATTTTCCTTAGTCATCATTATTTTGTGTTTAGATGATAAGATTAAAATTCCACTAATTTTCCAGATCGCCTTGGCTGGGGCCAGGGTTGCCACCCAAAGGAGGTAATGACATGGCTAACGAAAAAAATGTGGCCCGGGTAACCCACATCATTGCCGAATCTCCTACCAGTTTTGAAGATGCTGTGCGGACGGGTTTTGAGAGGGCCAATAAAACCTTGCGGGGAATTACCGGACTACGGATCACGGAACAACGGGTAAGCGTCAAAAACGGGAAAATCGACGCTTTTCGGGTAAAAATGGAGGTGATTTTTATCCTGGAAGACTAAATTCTCCTAGTTTATGTTAGTTATAGACGGCTCCAGGGGAGAAGGCGGCGGTCAGATTCTGAGGACCGCCCTTTCTCTGGCCGCCCTCCAGGGCCGACCAGTAGTGCTGGAAAACATCCGGCTCCGGCGTCCCAAACCCGGATTGCGGCCGCAGCACTTGACTGCGGTCCGGGCTGTGGCTGCCATTACCCAGGCCGAAGTAAGCGGCGCTGATATCGGTTCTACAGCGCTCACCTTTAAGCCCAGAGGTATTTTCCCGGGCCAATATACCTTTGATGTGGCGGAACGCACCGGCAGCGCCGGTTCGGTCACTCTGATCGCCCAGGCCCTGTTGCCACCCTTGGCCCTGGCCGACGTCCCCTCGGTGCTGACCTTAAAAGGCGGCACGCATGTTCCCTGGAGTCCTCCGGCCCATTATCTATCCCTGGTATTTTTCCCGGCCTTGCAAGAACTGGGGCTATCGGCCCGGCTGGAACTGCTGACCTGGGGTTGGTATCCCCAGGGCGGCGGGACCATGCGGGTGTATATCCAACCGAGACGAGCTTTAGCCCCGGTTAACTGGACCGCGCCTCCGGAAACCAGGGATTTTCAAGCTTTATCCGCGGCTGCCAATCTGCCGCAACACGTCATCACCCGGCAACGAGAACGTCTAACCGCTCAACTGGGTTGGCCGGTACCGATCGAAGCGATTCAGGCCCCCAGCCGGGGGCGGGGCAGTTTGGTCTTTCTCTGGGGCCCAAGGGCCGGGTTTGCCGCCCTGGGGGCGCGAGGTAAGCGTGCCGAAACCGTTGCCGATGAGGTAGCCGAGGCCTTCCATCGCTTTCAGTCCGCGCCGGCTGCAGTCGATTGCCACCTGGCCGATCAAATCGTACTTTACCTGGCCCTGGCCCCAGGCCCCTCAGTTATTACTACTGAAGACATTACCTCTCACCTGGTTACCAATATCATGGTCATTGAACAGTTTTTGGGGCCCAGTTTTGAACTTCAGGGGCAAATCGGCGAGCCCGGCCTGATCCGTAGTATCGGCGGTCGCCTGCCAAAAGGCGAGTAAGCGTTTTTTTTACTTGACAAGCGGCCCTGATCTTGTCGATATTTAAAATATAAATTTACAGGTGCCTGGTAAGGCTTAATAGGGAAGCCGGTGCAAGTCCGGCATGGTCCCGCCGCTGTAACCGGGGACGAACCCTGCCTCGTGGCCACTCTGGCCTCGAAAAGACCAGGGGAAGGCGCAGGGAGTAGGTTGATCCGGGAATCAGAAGACCTGCCTGTAAAATGGCGTAGTCCTCACGCCGGATGAGGGCCAGCCAGGGCTTCAAGGATGGTAAACTCCGAAGCCCGCCAAGGATCAAGCAAACTGGGTGCAATCCTTGAGTCCAAGACTCAAGGATTTTTTTTGTCTGGATCAAACCTTAAATTTACTGTCGGGGCAACACGGGCGGGAAATATTTTAATAACCACGGTAGGACCGGGGAGGTAAGGCAACAGATTGATTTCACTATTTGACAAAGGCGGGCCGGTGATGTGGCCGATTCTCGCCTGTTCTATCCTGGCGCTGGCCATCATTTTGGAGCGGGCCTATTTCTTTCTGCGCCACACCAGCAATTATCAGGGTTTTATGGCCCGACTGTTGGCCCGGGTGTCGGACCGCGATCTGGGTGCGGCCCTTAGTTTTTGCCGTCAACGGCATGATCCTTTAGCAGTAATGGCCCAAACGTATTTAGAAAACTACCACCAACCCCAGGATTTACAGGCCGAGATGATAAAATTACGCGGCTCCGAGCAGATGGAACGGCTGGAGCGCTTTCTACGGGGATTGGCCACCATCGGCCACTTGAGCCCGCTCTTAGGTCTGTTCGGCACCGTCACCGGCATGATTCAGGCCTTCCGACAATTGCAGGCCCTGGGGACCCAGGCCGACGTCACCGCCCTGGCCGGCGGCATCTGGGAGGCCCTCTTGACCACCGCCTTTGGCCTGCTGGTGGCCCTGCCGACCCTGGCGGCCTACCATTACTTTGACAGCCTGGCCGGGCGCATGGCCAATCACATGGAATTCGTGGTTCTGCGGCTCAAGGAAACATTGTCATTACATAAGGATTAGTTATGTAACTGTAGGAGGAGTAGTCCTACCCTACCCCATCTAATTGACCAGAAATATTACCTTTAAGAATCAGTCATGCCTTTTTTACGCCGCCGACGTAGCATACCAGCTCTAGACATCGCTCCCCTAGTGGACGTGGTGTTTTTGCTGCTGATCTTTTTCCTGTTATGCTCCAGTTTTGTGCTGCCGGCCCTGAAGCTGACCCTGCCCCAGGCCTCCAACCAGGCCTGTCCGGCTTCCCAGGAACTGGTGGTCTCAGTTGATCGCCAGGGCAACTTCTATATCAATCAGGAGCTCGTGCCTGAAGATCATTTAAAGGATGTGCTCCAGACCCGGTTGGCGGCCCTGAAGGAAAAACGTCTGATTTTTCGGGGCGATGCCCGCAGTGAATATCACAACTTTGTCAAGGTGCTGGATCTGGCTCAAGAATTAGGTGTTGATGACCTCCATCTGGTCCATGATCGGGAGAAAACCCCGTGAACCAATGTCGCAGTCCGATCATTTGGTTTCTAAGCTTTTCTTTGAGCCTGCATATTGCCCTGGCCTGGTCCGGGATCTTAACTCTGAAGAAACCGCCGGTCCAGCCGGTCCGGCTTCACCATCTGACCCTGACCCACTGTCAGAATCTTCCTGATGAACCCAAGGCAAACGTCCCACCTGCAGCTCCGAAGCCCAAAGCTGCCCCGCCCATTAAGCAAAGGCCTCGCCCCCCGCTTACCAAGGTCAAGAAAACCTTCCCGCCCCCGCGGCCGGTAATTCAGCCCCAGACCCGTCCCCGGCTGCAGCCCGCTTCCCCGCCACCTTCGGCCTCCGCGGCAAACGCGGCATTGGCCACAGCTTCCCGTCCCGGAAATGCTCAGGTCCAAGGTCGCAATAAATCAAGACCCGGAGAAAAAATAGGCCCGGACCCTGGCCAGATTTCAATTAACGCGGAACGACGCTATTTAGGGATGGTCCGGGCGCGAATCTTGCAGCATCGGAAGTATCCGGCGCTGTCCCGGCGCCGCGGTCATGAAGGCGTGACCCAGGTGCGCTTTACCCTAGCCGCCAGCGGCACGCTAATGGGTGGCGTCCAGATGTTAAATTCATCCGGTTACACCGTGTTAGATCAACAGGCCCAGAAATGCGTCCAGGCCGCGGCCCCTTTCCCCGCCTTTCCTGCCGAACTGCACAAATCCAGCCTCACCGTCGTCGTCCCGATTACCTTCCGGCTCATCGAACAAGATTCCTGATCCTCGTTTTAGTGAATATGCTTTCCAAGTTATCTGGAATATTGCTTTTACTTATACCAAGTTCTTATTCAAATGCAACAAACTCATGGCTTAATACATTGATTAAATTAAGTATTTCAACAGAAAACAGAAAAC
>MUKC01000166.1 GCA_002049795.1 Desulfobacca sp. 4484_104
GAGTGAATTCAGCACGATAGCCATCATTAATTCGAAATCCCTGAGCGATTTTTTCAATAGTCAGGGCTATTCCTTTGCCCGCCGATTCTGTTTTGAACCGCCGTTAAATGAAACCTTGATGGAAGGGGCTGAAACAGCTGCAAGGAAAAAGCGGGAAAAGCCGTATAAAATCGTAATATACGGGCGTCCGGGCGTCCAAAGAAACTGTTTTGAATTATGCCTGGAAGCCCTGAGGGTATTTGTCAGCCGTTATGAGGCCCTGGCCGGGTCGTGGGAATTTTTCTCCGTTGGTGAAGACCATCATCATGTTGAACTGGGAAGAAACAAAAAGCTGCGGTCCCTGGGAAAGCTGTCCCTGGTTGAATATCGGCAGCTGTTAATGACCGCCTCGGTTGGTGTTTCCCTGATGGTTTCTCCCCATCCCAGCTATCCGCCGGTTGAAATGGCGGCCTACGGTATGGTGGTGATTACCAATCGGTTTGCCAACAAGGATCTTGGGCGACAGTATGAGAATATTATTTCAGTCGATAAATTGACCGCCGACAATGTAGCCGAAGAGATATATAATGCCTGTCAGCGCGTTGAAAGCCGTTCAGGAAATCCCTGCGCGGCGTCCATGAAAAAAAATTGTTGCCAAACGTGGGAAAATGTTTTGGCTGGTTTGGAACAGCTGACCATGTAGTCCGGGTTTTTCTTCCCTCGTGCTTTGCTGTCTTCGGGTTGGATGTTGCCGGTCGGTGATCAACGCTTGGCTCTGGAGAATCGGCGCGTTGCGTTCATGGACGGTAAGGTTTGGCAGGTCAAATTGCCAATAGTGGGAATTGTGTAATCATTGAACCAGCAGCAGCTAGCGGCTGACAGCTGGTCGCCCGGTTTGAGTGTGGGCGGCCATGCCGATTGCCGGGAACCGGCGCCATGTGATGCGAAACGCGGATTTTTCAGTTGCCGTCATTATTGTTACGTATAATTCCGGGATTTTTCTTGCCCGCTGTCTGCGTGCGCTTTCCCTCCAGACACTGGCCCCGACCCGGATTATTGTGGTTGACAATGGCAGTGAGAAACCAGTTGCGGAGTTGGTGAACAAATTTCCCCGGGTTGCCCTTGTTCGCCTGTCGGAGAATGTGGGGTTTGCCCGGGCTAATAATATCGCCATTCAACGGACCGGTGACTGTGCCTGGGTTGCCTTGCTGAATCCCGATGCCTACCCGGCTCCGGACTGGCTGGAGAAAATGTTGCGTGCTGCCCGGTTATCGCCGGAATTTGCTTTTTTCGGCAGCCGTATGCTGGCTGCCGGGTCGCCGGAGAAACTGGACGGAATCGGTGATTGTTACCATGTTTTTGGCTTGCCGTGGCGCTTTGGACATGGCTGCCGGGCCAATGGCAGGTTTTTGCTCAAACGGGAGATTTTTTCCCCCTGCGCCGCCGCGGCCCTCTATCGGCGTGATATCCTGGCTGCGGCTGGCGGTTTTGATGAGAGTTATTTTTGTTACCTGGAAGATGTTGACCTCGGTTTCAGGCTGCGGCTGCTTGGCTATCGCTGCGCCTACGTGCCTGACGCCCTGGTGTTGCATGAAGGCTCGGTGGTAACCGGACGGTTGTTAAAGCCAAGTACGATGCTGTCAGAGGCTTGCCGGGGATACTGAAGAAGCGGAAAACCGTTCAGAAACATCGGAAAACAGGCGTTTGGCCGCTGCTTGGTCTCATGTCGTGGGGATTCCGGCGGGGAAGTTATTTCAGGATATAATGATAGATGTTGTTATTGTCAATTTTAATGCCGGAAAACTGCTGGGTCGCTGTGTAGCGGCGGTGATAGGACTGCCGGCGGTGGCCCGGGTGGTTGTGGTTGACAATGCTTCGGCCGACGGCAGTATTGAAGCCTTGCGCCGGCGGTTCGGCCATGAATCCAAATTAACCGTTATTGAGAACAGGACAAACGTGGGTTTTTCGCGGGCGAATAATATCGCCCTTGAGCATCTGGACCCTTCATCTCCTTACGTGCTTTTTCTCAATCCTGACTGCCTGGTTTCCGGGCCGGTTATCGATCGCCTGCAGCGGTTTATGGATCATCATCCGGACGCCGGCATGGCCGGATGCCTTATTGCCAATCCCGACGGCAGCGAGCAACGGGGATGCCGTCGCCGTTTCCCCACTCCTTTTAACAGCCTGGGAGCGCTTTTTCCCTTCCTGGCGGCGCTGCCTTTTATTCCCGCAGACAGTGGTTTTAACCTTGCCGGCGGGCCGTTGCCGGTTCATCCGGTGGAGGTGGAAGCCATTTCCGGTTCTTTCATGTTCGTGAGGCGGTCTGCCATTAACCTTGTTGGCAGACTGGATGAAGGCTATTTCCTTCACTGTGAGGATCTTGACTGGTGTAAAAGGTTTATTCTGGGCGGTTGGAAAATATATTTTGTTCCCGAGGTCAAGGTAATCCATTATCAGGGCGCCTGCAGTCGGCGGCGGCCGCTGCGGGTTTCATGGCACAAACATCGGGGCATGCTTCGCTTTTATGGCAAGTTTTACCGGGACGCCGTCTGGGGCAGGTTTGTCATGACTATTCCCGGCAGCATCGCGAAGGGGTGCCGTCACCGGGCGAAAAGTTCCCCTGGATGAAGCGGGAAATTAGCAGATTTTATGATCGGGTGGCCGCGGCGAGAAGATAATATGAAAGTTTTGGTCAGTGGGGCCAGCAGCCAAATCGGGTTTTTCCTGTTGCCGAGGCTGAGACAGTTGTACTGTCCGTTATGGTTATTGAGCCGGGCGGGGGGAGAGCAATTGCCGGAAAGTGGTTGTGCCTGGCTGCCTGTTGATCTGGAGAACGCGGCCGATCGTCTGCGTTTGGTTCGGCGGCTGGCTGACGAAGGTGATGTTTTCATTCTTATTCATTTGGCGCCGCTTTGGCTGCTCCCCCCCCTGCTGCGGGATATGCTGGCTGCCGATATCCGCCTGTCTCGGGTTGTGGCGCTCAGCTCAACCAGCCGCTTGACCAAAATCAACTCGCCTGTTGCGCAGGAACGGCTGGTGGCTGAACGATTAGCTCGGGCTGAACAGACCGTTGTGGAGATTTGTTCGCAGCAGAAAGTTTTCTGGACTATTCTTCGCCCGACATTAGTTTATGGCTGCCGCCGGGATAAGAACATCACTTTTATTGAAAATTTTGTTCGGCGTTTCGGTTTTTTCCCGGTTGCCGGCCAAGCCGCTGGGCTGCGCCAGCCGGTGCATGCCGATGATTTGGCCAAAGCGATCACGACAATGATTGGTCATCCCGAAACCTATAATAAGATTTATACGTTGGCCGGGGGAGAAACCTTATCCTATCGGCAAATGGTGGCCCGCGTTTTCCGCGGCTGCGGCAGGAAGGAACGCATTATTTCATTGCCGCCGTGGCTTTTCCAGGCTTTGGCTGCCATGAGTTGCTTTCTGTTTCGCCGGCTGTCGATAACGTCCGGGATGATCAGGCGGATGAATGAAGATCTTTGTTTCGATTATGATGATGCAGTGAAGGATTTTGGTTATCAGCCCCGGAGATTTAAATGTTGATTTTTACCGTGTCCCTGATCCTTTCAGCTTCAGGTGTTGGCGTTGTCTGGTGTTTGGCACGCCGGCGGCAATGGCTTGATTATCCCAATGAAAGGAGTAGTCATGATCAGCCGATTCCAACCGGCGGCGGGATAGCTTTGGTCCTGATTGCCCTGGCTACGATTTTCAGGGTAATGAGAGGTTGGCTGTTTTTATCATTTTTTCCGGCAGTATTATTGATTGCCACGGTCAGCGTGATTGATGATTTTCGCGGGGTTTCTATCCATAAGCGGCTTTTCATTCATGGTTTGGCTTCCTTGTTGATCGTTGGTGCTGCGGCGAAAAATGCCGGAGGATCGATTCTTTTCCTGCTGTTTTCATTCTTTTTCATAATGACCATGGCCAATTTTTATAATTTCATGGATGGTATTGATGGCCTGGCCGGTTTGGAAGGCTTGTGGGGGGGGCTGTTCCTGGCCTGGCTTTCGGATGGGACTGGTTCCACTGCCGGGATAGCGCCGTTTTTTTATGTCTTGGCCGGCGGCTGCCTGGGCTTTCTGTTCTGGAACTTTCCCCGGCCCCGGGCACGTATTTTCCTCGGGGATGTGGGCAGCACGTTCCTGGGGTTTTCCTTTGCCGCCTTGTGGTGCCTTGATGTCGCCGGTGATTGGTTTAAAATGATTCCGTTTTTGCTGATATTTGGAAATTTCCTGGTGGATGCCGGCCTGACGCTTGGTTTTGTTGCCTGGATTTATCGCTTGGGAATTCCGGCGGGGAGAGTGCTAGCGGTACTTTATGCTGTTTTCCTGGTTTGTCTCTGGTTTTGTGGCCGTCGGTGGGCATTGGCCAGATTGATGGTTTCACCGGCCGTATAATTGGGTACGTAACTGCGGATCAACGCTTTGATCTCTTCTTTGTCCAACTGGTCCTGCTGGAGCAATGATCGAAACCTGTTCACCATGGTGTGAATTTCGTCGGCGCGGTAACGGGTGCTGATATTGGCCGTAAAAATTTTTTGATGACAGGTGGCGCAGGTTCCTTCTTCAGCGGTGAGCAGCTCTTCGAACAGTTTTTCCCCGGGGCGGACGCCGACATAGTTGATCTTGACATCGCGATACGGTTCCATGCCGTTGAGGCGAATAACCTCTTCCGCCATAGTGGTAATAGACAGGGGTTTGCCCATATCGAGAACCAATACTTCGGCTTCAACGGAAATAGCTCCGGCCTGCAAGACCAGTGAAACCGCTTCCGGGATAGTCATAAAATAACGTTTCATCTCGGGATGAGTTACGGTTAATGGCCCGCCGTTTTTCAACTGCTCCAGGAACAGTTCCAATACCCCACCGCGACTGCCGAGAACATTGCCGAAGCGAACAGCCAGAAACTGGGTGCCATCCCGCTCTTTGTTTAAACCCGTACAGATATATTCCGCGATTCTCTTTGTTGCGCCCATGACCGAAGTTGGATTTACGGCTTTGTCGGTGGAAATAAGGACGAATTTTTCCGCCTGATGCTGAACCGCCTGGATGGCGAGGTTATAGGTTCCGATTATATTGGTATGAACGGCTTCGTCCGGATTGTCTTCCATGATTGGTACTTGTTTGCAGGCGGCCGCGTGAAAAATTATCTGGGGTTTAAAGCGAGCAAACAATCGTTGAAGTTTGGGCATGTCCCGGATGTCGCCAACCACCATATGCATGTGAGTGTGATGCGTGGGATTCAACGTTTTACCCAGGTTGTAGAGTTCAGTTTCATCTATTTCGTAGAGAATCAGCTGTTCGGGACAAAAGCTGATAACCTGCTGGCTTATTTCGCTGCCGATAGACCCGGCAGCACCGGTAATCAGTATTCGTTTCCCCTTTAAATAGGAGCCGATTGACTGGTAGTCGATTTTAATGACATCTCGGCCGAGCAGGTCTTCAATCTGCAGGTTCCTCAGATCTTTAATGGTGAGTTCTATTGCCCGGGAACTGTCAATGATGCTCGATAAAATCTTGATGTCGTTTATCTTTACCGTTTTCAGCAAGTTGACGATCTTCCTCAGAGTAACGGCAGCCGCCGAGGGAATGGCGATAATGGCCGCTTGGATTTGTCTTTTGTCTATCAGCCGGTGAATGTCTTCCAGTTTGCCTTCAACCTTGATGCCGTGGATGTAGCCACCGATCTTCCTTTGGTCATCATCCAGAAAGGCTACCGGTTTATAAGGGGTGCTGTTGGATCGATACTGCTGCAGCAAATCCCTCGCGATCTGTTCGCCGGCCCGCCCCGCTCCCAGAATAACGCATTCCTTGGCGTTGAGGTTGGTTGTTCTGGCAATTTTTTCCAGATAAATGCGCTTGCTGCCTCTGATCAGGATGGTCAAAATCATGGTCAGCAAGAAGTCAATGAGTAGAACACTGCGGGAAAAACCGGAAAAAAACGATTGGTGGCGGCTGAAGTAAAGTATGCTGCCACAGGTGGCCAGGGATAAGAGGCTGGCTTTGACGATATTCCAGATTTCGTTGAGGCTGACGAAGCGCCAGGTGATGCCGTAAAGTTTAAACAGGGAAAAACAGGTGAATTTAACGGCCAGGAAAATGGGTAGTATAAAAAGAAACTGTGATTGGTAATATGGAGGAAAATTCAGGTCGAAGCGGATGACGTAGGCCAGCATCAAAGCGAGGCTGAAGCTTATCAGATCCCCGATAAAGAAAAAAAGTTTCCGTTTGGTTGGTGTGGGAGTTAAGAAGTTCAATTTTTGTTTCCTGATTTCCCGACTCAAGTGACTCTGAGTACTTCCTCAATTGAAGTAACGCCGTTTTTGACTTTTCGCCAACCGTCGGACCGCAACAGGGTCATCCCTTCGGCAAGTGCTGCGTCCCTGATGACCGTCGAGGCTTTGGCACCCAGGATCAGGTGACGAATGGTATCGGATACCGGCAGCAGTTCAAAAATGGCCGTTCGACCGCGATAGCCTGAAAAGCTGCAGGATTTACAGCCTTTTGGTTTGTAAAAAAGTTGATCGTCATGAGCGGAAACGGACAGTCCGACTTTTTTCAACAATTCCGGCGTTGGGGTAAACGCTTCCTTGCATACCGGGCACAGAATGCGGACCAGCCGCTGAGCCATGATGCCGATCAGGGATGAGGAAAGCAAATAATCCTCAACTCCTATTTCGATCAGTCTGGTCACGGCTCCGGCGGCATCGTTGGTGTGCAAAGTGGAAAAGACAAGATGACCGGTCAAAGCTGATTGAATGGCAATATCCGCCGTTTCACGGTCGCGTATCTCACCAATGAGAATAACATCAGGGTCCTGTCGAACAATGGAGCGCAGCCCGTGAGCGAAAGTCAACCCGGCTTTAGGATTAACCTCCATCTGATTGATGCCGGCCAGTTCATATTCCACCGGGTCTTCAATGGTGATAATCTTTTTATCAGGGCTGCGGTCCAGGATTCTCATGACGATGCTCTCGCCATACATGACTGGCAGGCAGGATACCCGTAAATCAATATCCTTGCCGGCTATTTTCATGCGGATGCGGCCGTCTTGCGGCAGGCGCCGTTCGGCAATATCCATCTTTGCCATGATTTTTATGCGTGAAGTAATGGCCTGTTGCAGGCTGGCAGCCGGTTGGGCGTGTTCATGAAGAATTCCGTCGATGCGAAAGCGAACCTGCAGCCTGTCGGCAAAAGGCTCGATGTGAACATCGCTGGCCCCGGCCTCGACCCCTCGGGTGAGAAACTGATTGACCAATTTGATAATCGGGGCTTCCGATGCCAGGTCCTTAAGATGTGATCAATATCTTCACTGATAAAGAAAGAGGTGTTTTCCTCATCGGCAGTATCATCCGGTAGGGTGGGCTCCTCCGGGGTGAAATATTCGCTTATCCAGTTCCTTATATTGCTTTCACGGGCCAGGTGGAAAGAGATTGCTGCCTGCGGGAAAAACTGTTTCAGGTTTTCCAGCAACTGGTGGTTAAATGGATCGTTGACGGCAATATG
>MUKC01000053.1 GCA_002049795.1 Desulfobacca sp. 4484_104
AAAATAGTCCCTCGAATTGGCTTTAGTCCGTCCCGTTCAAACTTGCAGGTTGGTCATTTTTAAATAATCGGTCAGGGCATCCCGACTACTTGAGAAGGCCAGTTGGTCCCAGGGGATTTCCTGGGGACGAAAGATGCCCACTTCCAGGGTCTCATCTCCAGGGCCCAGAGTCCCTCCCAATACCTCCGTAACAAAAGCTACCACTACCGTAGTCCGGCCGGTGTAGGAATAGATATTGAGGAGTTGGGTGATGCGCACCTGGAGCAGCACTTCTTCCGCGACTTCCCGCACTGCGGTAACTTCTACCGGTTCTCCGACATCGACGAACCCGCCCGGCAGCACCCACAACCCATAGCCCGGCTCAATGGCCCGGCGGAGCAAAACGATGCCGTCTTCCAAGGGTATGACGGCAATGGTCGCCAGCTTGGGATCCAGATAAAAAACAAAGCCACAGTCAGTGCACACTAAACGCCTGGGCTCCTGGGCTTTGAGCAGTTTCTTTACCAGTCGGCCGCCACATTGGGGGCAGAACTTATATAATTCTTCCCGATAAGTCATAGGGATTACTATTCAATAATAAAGGTATAAAAGCTGTTTTGCCACAGGCACCTAATTTTAGTCAAGGTGCTAGTTAGTGTCCATCCGGAAACCAGCTTCCCCCATTAATGCCGAGAAGCTCGGCCCTGCTCAGAAGCTCTGCATGGGCACCGGCGTAAAGGTCAAAATAAAGACGACGATGGTGATGGCGCCAATCCATTGTCGCGGCCGATCCAGAGGTAGCCAATCATGCAAGGGCTGGGGATGGAAAAACCCCATAAAATACAATAACAAGGCCCACACCAGCCAGCCTACCCATCCCAACAGTCCACAGATCAGCAGGAAGCCATAGAAGATTTTGGCAATCACCCGGGAGCGGTCCCCAAATAAGGCATAAGATACATGGCCGCCGTCCAACTGCCCGATGGGAATCAGGTTGAGATTGGTGACAAACAGCCCCAGCCAGCCGGCAAAGGCCATGGGATGCAGGAAGATATGATAATTCTTTGGTAAATCTCCTACCACCAACCAACTGATCAGTTTAAATAACAGACATTCGCCCAGCATAAAGCCGCCCGGTTCTTCTAAGCCGGGTGGAATTAACCGCACTTCAGAAAATTCCAAGCCCAGGGCCAGGATGGGGATGGTTACTACCAGGCCCACCAGCGGCCCGGAAGCGCCGACATCCATCAGGGCCCGTTTGTCCTGAATCGGAGAGCGGATGCGGATATAGGCCCCCAATGTCCCAATGATGAAAGGAATCGGCGGCGCGGGAATAAAATAAGGCAGTGTCACATCCAGGTGGTGCCAACGCGAAGCCAGATAATGACCCATTTCGTGGCAAAAAAGAATGAGCAATAAGGTAAAGGAAAAAGGGATGCCTTTATAGATCAGCCAGGGAGTGGCTAAGGGGTTTATTCCCTGTTGCATCGCTCCGGCCACCAGGGTGGTCAGCACCGTAGCCAGAAACAAGATAACGTGAATCCGGGGAAGCCGCGGTAGTGGGGCTTCCGGCCGCGGCGCAGTTTGATAATCCGGACCGCGGGGCCAGCGATAAGGCTCGCCCCCAGGGGTTAAAGGAGATTGATCACTCATAAAATTACTACGGTCTAACGTTTCGGATTAGCGGTTTTAGGACGCCCGCTGACTTCCCAGAGTTGGACTAATTCATGGGTACTTAGTTCACGATAAGCCCCGCGGGGCAGTCGGCCCAGCTTCACCGGGCCGTAAGCGATGCGTTTGAGCTTCAAAACCGGGTGTCCCACCTGGGCACACATGCGTTTGACCTGGTGGTAACGTCCCTCCCGGATGGTCAGTTCCAGCACCGTTCTTTCCGGAAGCACCTTAATGACCCGGACACGGGCCGGGGCGGTAGTGCGTCCCGCCAATCTGACCCCCGCCTCCAGACGTTGGACCGCGGCCGATGATATGGCCCCCCTTACAGTCACCCGATAGGTCTTGGCCACCTGGAACCGGGGGTGCATCAGCCGGTTGGCCAATTCCCCGTCATTGGTCAGAAGCAGCAGCCCACTAGTGTCATAATCCAGCCGACCGATGGGATAGAGGCCGGCTCCCATTTCTCCGAGCAAATCGGTCACCTGCCGCCGCCTCTGGGGATCGTGCCTGGTCGTGACATAGCCTTCGGTTTTATGCAGCATCACCGTCAGCCGACGGCAGGGCAGTCGCACCCGCTCGCCATCTAACCGGATTTCGTCGGTTTCCGGGTCGATCCTGGTGCCTAAGGTAGTAACTACCCGGCCATTGACGGTGACGCGGCCGGCCTGAATCAATTCTTCTCCCTGGCGCCGCGAGGCCAGACCGCTCCGGGAGAGAAATTTTTGTAGCCGTTCTTTCATGGTTTCAGTTTCGAATTTCAAGTTTCAGGGCGGGGGGCCTTTTTATTTATTTCTAAAAACTCGAAACTCGAAACTAAATTTTTACCGCCTCCCGGACCTCGGCCATGGTCTGCTGGGCCTGAGTCCGGGCCCGGGCGTTGCCATCTTCAATAATGGCCTGGACTTTTTTCGGGTGTTCCAGATAATCGCGCCGTCGCTGCCGAATCGGCGCCAGATACTCAACCAGGGCTTCGGCCAGGATTTTTTTACACTCGACGCAGCCCAGGGTGGCGGACCGACATTCAGCCGTGATCCGGTCCAGGGTCTCTGGCGGCAAATACAGCCGGTGGTACGGAAAGGCTAGACAGCGGTCGGGATCGCCAGGGTCCTTCTTCCGGGGCCGCATAGTATCGGTAACCATCAGACTGACCTGGCGGCGGATCACCTCCGGCGGGTCACTTAAATAGATACAGTTGTGATAACTTTTGCTCATTTTGCGGCCGTCAATACCCAAAAGCTTGGGAACCTCGGTCAGGATAGTCGCGGGTTCCGGGAAGACCACACCGTACAAGTGATTAAAACGGCGGGCGATTTCTCTGGTCAGTTCGACGTGCGGCAATTGATCTACCCCCACCGGCACTCCGTGCGCCTTATACATCAGAATGTCCGCGGCCTGCAGGACCGGGTAACCCAAAAAGCCAAACATATGCAGGTCCTTTTGGGACATTTCCTGTATCTGTTCTTTATACGTCGGGTTGCGCTCCAACCAGGCAATCGGCGTAATCATGCTGAACAACATAAAGAGTTCGGCATGCTCTTTGATGGCCGATTGGACAAATAGGGTTGATTTCTGAGGGTCCAGACCGACGCTCAGCCAATCGATGACCATTTCCCAGACATTGTCGCGGATGCCTTCGGTCTGCTCATAATCGGTGGTCAGGGCATGCCAATCCGCGACAAAATAGTAGCACTCATATTCGTCCTGGAGTCTGACCCAATTTTCCAAGGCCCCGTGCAGATTGCCCAGATGGAGCTTGCCGGTAGGCCGCATCCCGCTTAAAATGCGCTTTTTTGCCATTGATTAAACCACTTAACCGTTATTCTTTAATGCCTTCAACGTTTTCCCCCAGAGGTTGGGAACCCCAGCCCTCCACATCCTTGGGAACGATCATTTCCGCGGCCAGTTCCGCCATCTCGCCGATGATATCCCGCACCTGCAGGGCGTGTTCCCGGCAGAGCCATTCCTTCTGCCATTTCTTGGTCAGATCCCGACACATAGTGGACCCGTAGCGCTTCTTTAATTCATTAGGTAAGCGGTTAAAAATTCTATAGAGCCCTGGTTTGCCATACAACTCGGCCTTGGCCTGAGCCAGATCACCCTCGGGCTTACCCTTCCGGCCATAGGCCAGACCCACCGCGGCCATGGCTCCCAATAAGGCTCCACAGGTATCGCCATATAAGCCGCAGCCCCCGCCGAAACCGGTGACCATCGCCATAGTTTCGGGGGGCAGCTCGGGAAAGAGTTCAGTTAACACCGCTTCAAAGACACATTCCGCACAATTCAAGCCGGTTTTGAAATTGTCCCGGGCCCGTTTTTTAACCCTGGCAATGATTTCCTCTCGTTCCATGGCAGCCTCCTGGTTTATGAGATAAGCATTGTTAAAAACTGGTTCACCTCCTGGAGCACAACCGTGGCTGACCGCCCCGTATCCAGATAAAGTAATGGCGTACCCTTTAGATCATCCAGTATATCAAAATCTTGTTCCTGTGCCGCTAAAATTTCCGGGCGGCCATCAGAAATCGCCTGGCGATTTTGTTGACGCTGTTCCAAACGCCGTTGGATCTCTTGGCGACTACAGGTACAATAAATAAATCCTAGGCGGGCGTTATGCTCCTGGGCTAGTTGCCGGATCGCCGCACGGTCTTGGGAGCGTTTGAAAGAGCCATCCACAATCACGGAGGAGCCGGCGGCCAGATATTGCCGGGCCTGATGCAAAATCTCCTCATAGGTGCGCCGGGAAAAGTCCGCAGTATAGATGCCTGCTCCAAAAGCTGCGGGAACGCGGCTGGTAGGCCTCAACCCCGCCAAGTGCTTGCGGACCGCGTCACTATGAATAACCGGCCAACCTTGCTGACGGCTTAAGGTTTGGGCCAGGGTAGTCTTGCCGGTAGCGATGAGCCCAAAGATTACCAGGATTATCAGAAGTTCCAACCCTTACCCCTGGCGGGCGTATTCCCAGGCCAGTTTAAAATAAGCTTGGGCCTGGTCCAAGGCCAGGCGCCGCGCCGCGGCTGACTGACTGCCCTGTTCGGCGGCGAAGGCATTGATCTTGCCCCGGACAAAGGCCCGATAACATTTATAAAAATTTACCAACTCAAGGATGCCGGGGTCATTTGCGGCCTGGGCAAAATTACGAACAAAATAATCACTTAATTTCCGAAAACCATGAAAATCGAGGTCCATGGCCAAGAAATCGATATCCGCGGCCACGTCACTATAGCGAAAGCGCGGATTGAACTCGATACAATCAAAGATATAAACGCCATTGGCCAAACAGATATTTCTCATGTGCAGGTCGCCATGACAATCCCGGATGCGCCCCTGGCAGATCCGCGCCGCAAACAGCTCTTCATTTCGGGTCATAAAACCCCAGGCATAGGCGACGATGTCCTTAAAAGCCTCTTTAGACAGCGCCCGGTCAATAAATTTCTCGGTCCGGGCGAAATTTTCTTCATGATTATAGGCGATCAGAGTTAATTCACCAAATTTATTGATGCGCGGCCCGGTCTCCGCCTGTTGGTAAAAGGGCACCAGGATGGCAATAATGCGGTCCATAACTTGAAGGGTTAACTCATTGCGATCAGCGACCTCGTCCATCATGCGCTCCTGGGGCATACGGCGCATCTTTAGAGCATATTCCAGGGGCTCGCCTCGGCCCCCCAGTCGGACCCCGGCATCGCGCCCGACAATCGGCACCACCTCCAGATAGATTTCCGGAGCCAGCCGCCGGTTCAGGAGTAATTCTTGTTGCAGAAAATAATGGCGCCGACTCAGGGTGGTAAAATTAAGGAAGCCAAAATCCACTGCTTTTTTGACCTTATAAGCATGTTGATCGGTCAGGAAAACCAGTGAAATATGGGTCTGGACCAGTTCCACCTGCTGGGTCGGCTCGGGGTAGGCCTGAGGGTCCAAGAGTGCGGTAACAATGTCCATTGAAATTATTATATGATTAAAATTGGTTTTTTTTCAAGGACCTTTACCAACCGTTGGCTTGCCCCCGATTGCCGAAGCTTGATAGAATTATTATAATTTAATAATAAATTGAGAGTGATGCGGTAGTATTGGCACGGTTAGCCTCATCTGGCGGTATGGTGTGGGGCTGGAAGTCGATTATCCTCAAAGTTCAATCTTGACGTCGGGGCAGTTTTTATGCTACCCCTGTTAACCATGCCGCGCTGATTTTTTATTTCCTGGGAGATAAGATGCCTGATCAAAAAAAGGTTTGGAACTACGCTGAAGATGACGAAGCCCCCCAGATCGATATTCCGGAAGAGCTGCCCTTGTTGGCGGTCCGGGATGTAGTAGTCTTTCCCCATATGATTCTGCCTCTCTTTGTCGGCCGGGAAAACTCGGTATTGGCCATCGAGGCGGCCCTGGCTAAAGAACGGTTTATCTTTTTGGCCACCCAACGGGATTCCACCATTGACCAGCCGGGGGCCGAGGAGATTTACCAGGTGGGCACGGTCAGCCTGATTATGCGAGTCTTAAAGTTACCTGACGGGCGCCTCAAGATCCTGGTCCAGGGTCTGCAAAAAGCTCGGATCCGCTCATTTTTAAAGGAAGAGCCCTATTATGAAGTGGCCATTGACCAGCTTGCCGATCTACCGGTAACGGAAATCTCCATTGAGGCCGAAGCCCTCATGCGCAATGCCCGGGAAATGAGCGAGAAGATCCTCTCCTTGAAAGAAATTCTGTCGCCAGAGCTGATCTCTGTCTTAGATTCTATTGAAGATCCGGGCCGGCTGGCAGATCTGGTAGCCTCCAATTTGCATTTAAAGACCCCTGAATCCCAGGCCATCCTGGAGGAAGCCAATGCCATCCATCGGTTGATCAAGGTTAACGATTACTTGCGCCGGGAACTGGAAGTTTCCACCATGCAGGCCAAGATCCAATCGGAGGCCAAAGAAGAGATTGACCGCACCCAACGGGAATATTATCTGCGGGAGCAGCTCCGGGCCATCAAAAAAGAGTTGGGCGAAATCGATGAACGGGCCGAAGAACTGGAGGATTATCGGCAAAAGATCATCCGCGCCCGCATGCCCCGAGAAGCCGAAGAGGAGACCATCAAGCAGCTCTCGCGGCTGGAGCAGATGCATCCGGACGCGGCGGAGGCCTCCATGGTGCGCACCTACCTGGACTGGCTGGTGGAAGTGCCCTGGAGCAAAGGCACCCGAGACAAATTAGACCTCAAAGAGGCCAAGACAATTCTGGATGCCGATCACTATGATCTGGAGAAAATTAAGGATCGGATCTTAGAATATCTGAGTGTGCGCAAACTCAATAAAAAGATGAAAGGCCCCATCCTGTGTTTTGTCGGCCCGCCCGGAGTCGGTAAGACCTCCTTGGGCCAGTCCATTGCCCGAGCCTTAGGCCGGAAGTTTACCCGCATCTCTTTGGGCGGGATTCGGGACGAAGCCGAGATCCGCGGGCATCGGCGGACCTACATCGGTGCGTTGCCGGGCCGCATTATTCAAGGCCTCAAGACCGCCGGCTCCAACAACCCGGTGTTTATGATGGATGAGATCGATAAGATCGGCCAGGATTTTCGGGGCGATCCGGCCGCGGCCCTGTTGGAGGTGTTAGATCCGGAACAGAACCGGACCTTTAGCGACCACTATCTCAATCTGCCTTTTGATCTGTCCAAGGTGATGTTCATTACCACCGCCAACCAGGTAGATTCGATCCCTTCCGCCCTCTTAGACCGGATGGAAATCCTGCGGCTCTCCGGCTACACTGAAGAAGAAAAGCTGGAAATTGCCCAAAAATATCTGTTGCCCCGCCAGTTAAAGGAAAACGGCCTCAAGCCTACGGACTTGGAAATTTCGCCGGGCGTGTTGATCGAATTGATCAACCGCTATACCCGCGAAGCCGGGCTGCGGAACCTGGAGCGGGAGATTGGCAGTCTGTGCCGCAAGATCGCCCGGCGGATCGCCGGGGATGAGCGAGGACCGTTCACTATTACCAAGGCCAACCTCCACCGCTACCTAGGCCCGCCCCAATATTTGCCCGAAGTGGAGCGGGAGAAAGATGAGGTGGGGGTGGCCACCGGCCTGGCCTGGACCGAATTCGGCGGCGAGACGCTTTATATCGAAGCCAGTCTGATGAAGGGCAAAGGGCAACTCACCCTGACCGGACACCTGGGAGAAGTCATGAAAGAGTCGGCCCAGGCCGCGCTGAGTTATGCCCGGGCCCGCTCTGAGGTCTTCAATCTACAAGAAGATTTCTATGAGAAGCTGGATATCCATTTGCACGTCCCGGCGGGTGCCATTCCTAAAGACGGTCCTTCTGCCGGGGTCACCATGGCCACGGCGCTGATTTCGGCTCTAACCCGGATTCCGGTCCGCAAAGATGTAGCCATGACCGGCGAGATCACCTTGCGGGGCAAGGTCCTGCCGATCGGCGGTCTCAAAGAAAAGGCACTGGCGGCGCTGCGGGTCCAGATCAAAAAAATCATTATCCCTGAGGCCAACCGCAAAGACCTGGTGGAAATTCCTAAAAACCTTAAAAGGCGTCTTAAGTTTGTGCTGGTCGATAACATGGATCAGGTACTCCAGGAGGCGCTGGCTTGTTCCCCCTTCAGCAAGGATTACAAGCGTCCGGCGCCCTCCGCCCGTCAGAAGCCGCGCCGCCCTGGGACGGTGCCGTCGTAATCGGTTACTAAGGAGTTCCTTTGGAACTGGGCCTCTGGCTTAAATGGCTGACGCTGGGCATCTTGTTGGGGTTCTATGGCTTCTTTGCGGTCTCCGAAACCTCGCTGTTCTCCTTAAGCCCCGTAAGCCGCCTCAAACTCAAGGAAAAAGGCAGACGCAGCGGTCAAGTTATCGATTCCTTATTGTCCCGCCCGCAGCGGTTGCTGACCTCCATCATCATCGGTAATGAAACCGTAAATATCTTGTGTTCGGTGGTGGCCACCTCGTTGGCCCTGAGCATCTGGGGCGCGAAGGGCAAATGGCTGGCCTTGGGGGTTATCGTCCCCGCCATGTTACTGGTCGGCGAAATCATCCCTAAATCGATTGCCCTGACTTACCCGGAACGCCTGGCCCGGCTGGTCGCCTTACCGCTAACCGTGATTTTGCCGTTGTTAACCCCCTTTCGAGTAGTGCTCCTGTGGCTTAGTCGCGATATTACAGTGGGCAAGATCATGGTCCCTCGCACTGATATCTTCCTGTTACCGATCACCATGGCAGCCGCCGAGCTGATCCAGGCCCTGAAACGCTCGCGGTTTTCGCGGGTGCCGATCTACGGCAAAAATCCGGAGGACATCCTGGGCATTCTGCATGCCAAGGACCTTTTGGCCCTCTCCCCCAGTCAACCGTGTGACCGCTCCTGTATCAAAAAATTATTACGGCCGCCTTATTATGTTCCGGAGAATAAGCGGGCCTTTGATCTGTTGAGCGAGCTTCAGGCCCAGAAGCTCCGCCTCTGTTTGGTGGTAGATGAATATGGCAGCCTGGCGGGGTTGGTGACTGTGGAAGATCTACTGGAAGAATTATTCGGCGAAATCGAAGACGAGTTCCAGCGCACCGGCAAGCTGCTGGATCAGTTGGCCCCCAAGGTCTATCTGGTCCGGAGTCGATTACCGGTGGCCGAATTCAATGAAACTGCCGGTCGACAATTACCCTTGGAGCCTTCCGATACCATGGGCGGGTTTGTCTTCAACCTGTTCGGCGAATTACCGCGGGAAGGGGACACCATTGCTTACGATGGTCTGGAATTCGAAATCCTGCGCATGAAGGGCACCAGGATTATCGAAATACTGGTGACGATCACAGAACCATGATTACCTGGACGGTTTTGGCCATATTTGTGCCGTTGTTGCTGCTGGAGGCCTTTTTCTCCAGTTCCGAGATCGCTCTGGTCGCGGCCAACCGACGGCAATTGCAGCACTTGGCCGATAAAGGCCAGCGCGGGGCAGCCCTGGCCTTGAAACTGCTGAACCTGCCCGACTGGTTCCTGTCCACCACCCTGGTCGGCGCTAACCTGGCGGAAATCAGTAATACGGTGTTGGTCACCGCGCTGTTAATCGAATTTCTGGGATGGTGGGGAGAATTGATCGCCATGTTGGCCTTACCACCCCTGATCCTGCTGCTGGCCGAGATCACCCCCAAGTCCATTGCCCGTCAGCGCCCTACCCGTCTGGCCCGGCGTTTAAGTCCGATACTCTGGGTGGTTTCCTGGTTGATTTACCCGGTTACCATGGTATTTGCCGCTCTTAGTCGATTTTTTTTGATACTGACCGGGGCCCCGCAAACCGGACCCGTCCCCTTTGTCACCCGGGAAGAACTACAAATGGTGGTTAAGGTCAGTCGCACGGAGGTGGACCTCAAAAGCGAAGAGCGGGCCATTATCCATCGCATTTTGCATTTCAGTCAGACCACGGTCAAAGAGGTGATGGTCCCTCTGATTGAAGTGGCCGCGATTCCCGACACCTTCTTGGTGTCCCAGGCCCTGGCCGAGTTTCAGCGCACCCATTTTTCCCGCCTGCCGGTGTATCGCCAACGCATTGATAATATCATCGGCATCTTACACAGCTTTGATCTATTAGGGGAGCAGCCGTCCTCGCGTTCCATCAAGCCCCTGATTCGGGGCGTGGAATATGTCCCGGAAATCAAACCGGTCGATCAACTCCTGGGCGAGATGCAGCGCTTGGGCATACACCTGGCGGTAGTGGTGGATGAGTACGGCGGTGCAGTCGGCATCGTCACCATTGAAGATCTGTTGGAAGAGATTGTCGGTGAGATCTCCGATGAATTCGATCAAGAACTGGTTCCTTTCAAGAAGCTCTGGGAGGGCGTCTATTTGGTCAATGCCCGGATGGAGATCGAGGCCCTGAATGAAGCCCTGGGGGTTGACTTACCTTTAGGCAACTACGATACTTTGGGAGGATTTTTGATCCACCAGTTGGGCGATATCCCCAAGGCCGGGGATCGCCTACAGTTCGGCGAGCTGCACTTTATCATCCGCAGCGCCACGGTCCGCAGTATCAAGGAGGTCGAAATTCATGTCAAGCCCCCTACCCCTGCCTCCTGAACACCTGGCCTACTTTGACTGCTTTTCCGGGCTGAGCGGCGACATGACCCTGGGGGCCTTGATCGAAGTCGGCCTTGATCTGGAGGAGTTAAAATCCGCTCTGGCGGGATTAGGGCTGACCGGCTACCAAATTAGCGCGCAGCCGGTAGTCAAACATCACCTGCGCGGCACCAAAGTTGACATTCGGGTTAGTGCGCCGCAACCGCACCGGACTTATCAGGATATTGTCCGCCTGCTTGATAGAGCACCGTTGCCGCCGCGGGTCCAGGAGTTAAGCCAGGCAATTTTTGGCGTTCTGGCTGAAGCCGAGGCCCACGTGCATCAGCAACCCCTGGAGCAGGTGCATTTCCATGAAGTCGGAGCGGTCGACTCCATTCTGGATGTGGTCGGGGTCGCTTACGGCTTCTGGCGTTTGGGTCTCAGCCAGATCTATGCCTCGGCCCTGCCCCTGGGTCAGGGACTGATCCGCTGCGCCCACGGCCTGCTGCCCAATCCCGCCCCGGCCACCGCCTGGTTACTGACTGGGGTACCGGTCTATGGCACAGAAATTAATGCCGAGCTGGTGACGCCCACCGGAGCCGCGATTTTAAAGGGCACCGCGGCCCGCTTTGGCCCCTGTCCGGCCCTGACCGTCGCACGGCTCGGCTATGGGGCCGGCACCCTTAATCTGCCCTCACAGCCCAACCTGCTGCGTCTGGTCATCGGCCAGCCCGCGCTGACCCCGGCTCTGGGACAGATCGAACGGGTGCTGGTCCTGGAAACCCACATTGATGATCAGCCGCCGGAATTATATGATCATCTGATGGCTGCCTTATTTGCCGCCGGAGCCTTAGATGTGGCTTACGCGCCCCTGCAAATGAAGAAAAACCGACCGGGAATCCGGCTGACCGTGATTGCCCCCCTGCCCGGCCGGCAGGCCATCATCGAAACTTTGTTCACGGAGTCCACCACCCTGGGGGTCCGGCTGATGGAGGTGGAACGGCTGGTCGCCCCGCGCTGGACCGAGACGATCGACACCCCGTACGGCCCGCTGCCGGTCAAAGTCACAAAGATCAGAGGGCAGAGCCGGATCTTACCCGAATACGAGGCCTGCCGGGCCCTGGCCCAAAAGCATAATTTGCCGCTGATTGAGGTCTATCGGTTGATTCCGGCAAGTATGTGATCTGATAATTTGGGGTTTTTGGGCAGTGGGGATGAATATCTATCTCACGCCAAGACGCGTAAAAATCCGCCCAGGAGTTAGCATTTTCCAAAATTAACAGAAAACAGAAAACAGAAAACAGA
>MUKC01000167.1 GCA_002049795.1 Desulfobacca sp. 4484_104
GTAATGGCATTGGCTCCGACAATTTCCCGGCAGACCCGCTCACAGAGACCGCAGAGGATGCAGTCGTCATAATGCAGTTCAAAGGGGGATTTTTCAATCCCATATTCCGCCGCCAGCTGGTTCAGCTTCGGAGACGTGTCGCAGCGTGACAACAGCAGTTCCAACACCATCTTCCGCGAGCTTCTGACCTTCTCCGTATCCGTTTCCACCTCGATGGGAACGGTTATCGGATAGTTGCAGGAGGTGGTCAATGTCCGGTAGCCATTTTTTACCACTTCCACCAGGCACAACCGGCAGGCCCCGTACGGCTCAAGAAGTTCATGGTAACACAGGGTGGGAATAGCAACCCCGTTGGCCCTGGCCGCCTCCAGGATCGTCGTCCCTTCTTCCACTTGCACCTTTTTCCCATTAATTGTTATCTCTACCATCATCATTCCCCTTTACTGTGGATGGGATATATAAAACACCTCAGATAATTTTCACCGCATCAAACTTGCAGGCATCGTAGCACATGCCGCATTTAATGCATTTGTCCTGATCAATTTCATGGGGTTCCTTCTTTTCCCCATGGGCCGCGCCTACGGGGCACACCCGGGCGCACTTGTGGCAGCCGGTGCAGGCATCAGGATCAATTTCAAAATGGATCAGCTCCTTGCAGACGCCGGCCGGGCATTTTTTGTCGTTGATGTGGGCCAGATATTCATCCCGGAAATAGCGCAGCGTACTCAGCACCGGATTCGGGGCCGTTTTCCCCAGACCGCACATGGAACCTTCCTGGACCACCACGGCCAGTTTTTCCAGCAGGTCCAGATCGCTCAGCTCCCCTTCTCCCCGGGTAATCTTGTCAAGGATTTCATACATGCGCAAAATCCCTTCACGGCAGGTGGTGCACTTGCCACAGGATTCCCCTTTGAGGAAATTAAGGAAATACTTGGCCACGTCAACCATGCAGGTACGGTCATCCATGACGATCATGCCGCCGGAGCCCATCATGGAACCAACCTTGCCCAGTTCGTCAAAATCAACCTGCAGGTCAAGATGTTCTTCCGGGATGCAGCCGCCGGAAGGGCCGCCCGTCTGCACGGCTTTAAACTTCCTGCCGCCGGGGATGCCGCCGCCAATGTCAAAGATGATCTCCCGCAGGGTGATGCCCATCGGCACTTCAACCAGGCCGGTATTGTTAACCTTCCCCACCAGGGAAAAAATCTTGGTCCCGGGGCTGCCCTCAGTGCCGATGCTTCGGTACCACTCGGCGCCTTTGTCGATAATCACTGGAACGTTGGCCCAAGTCTCCACATTGTTCAAGACCGTTGGTTTTCCCCAGAGGCCGCTTTCGGCCATGTGGATATGCTTGGCCCGCGGTTCGCCGACCTGGCCTTCAATGGAAGCAATCAGGGCGCTTGATTCACCGCAGACGAAGGCCCCGCCGCCGCGGCTGATCTTGATGTCGAAGCTAAAGCTGCTGCCCAGGATATTCTCACCCAGCAGACCCATCTCCCGGGCGGCGTCAATGGCCATGGTCAGATTGGTCACCGCCAGCGGGTATTCGTGGCGAACGTACACATAACCGTCCGTGGCCCCAACCGCGTAAGCACCAAGCAGCATGCCCTCGATAACCGCGTGGGGGTTGCCTTCCAGCAGGCTTCGATCCATATAGGCGCCGGGGTCACCCTCGTCTGCGTTGCAAATAACGTACTTCACCTCAGAATCAACATTTCTGGTGGACTCCCATTTCCTGCCGGTGGGAAAACCGCCGCCGCCGCGACCCCGCAGACCTGATTTTTTCACTTCTTCCAAAACCGCGTCCGGACTCATTCCCGTCAGAGCCTTGGCCAGGGCCTGGTAGCCGCCGATGGCCAGGTAGTCGTCAATGCTTGTCGGGTCAATCAGGCCGTTGCTGCCAAAAATAATCCGCTTCTGCAGCTTATAAAAGGGAACGTCCTTTTCCAGGGATATCTTTTCTTTGGTGGTCGGCAGGGCGTAAAGCAGGGATTCAATCACCTCACCCTTTTGCACCGTCCGGGCAATAATGTCAGGGACATCCTCAACCTTCACTTTATGGTAAAACACCCCCTGGGGATGGACAACAACCAGGGGCCCCTGTTCACAAAATCCATGGCAGCCGGTGGCTTTCACTTCAACCTGGTCGAGCCCCTGCAGTTCCTGGGCTGATTGTATTCTTTTCATGGGAAATATCCTTCTTCTCAGTTAGCACCTAACATTAACGATAATTTTCCATCAATTTATCCACCTGTCCGGGGGTCATATCGCCATGATATTCCTGATCAACCACGACGACCGGACCAAGGGCGCAGGCCCCCAGGCAGTTGACCGTCTCCAGGGAAAATTTCTGATCGGCGGTGGTCTCGCCCCGGCTGATGCCCAGCTGCCGCTCCAATTCATTCAGAATCCGCTCGGCACCGCGCACATGGCAGGCTGTTCCCATGCAGACGTTGATGATATGTTCACCTTTCGGCTCCAGACTGAAAGCCTTGAAGAAAGTTGCGATCCGGTACACCCTGGTTAGGGGAATCGCCAGAGCCTCGGCCAGTTCCCGCAAATCTTCCTCCGGCAGGTAGCGTTTGGCACTCTGCAGATCCTGCAGCATGGCGATGATCTGTGAAGGGTCGGAGCCATATTTGGCAGTGATTTTTTTGACTGTTGATTCCATAATCCTAGCCCTCGCTCATTGCTATTTTTTTCAGCAGCTTCTCATAAGAAGCATCAACGTACTGCTGGATAAATTCAATCTCTTTTTCCTGCAGGTGGCGAAAGCGACCCTGCGGTTTAAGGTAGTCCTTCACCGGACGGTGGTGCTTGTATTGAACCGTCATCCGATATTCACCGTTCACCACTTCATAAAGCGGAAAAACCTTGGTTTCCACCGCCAGGCGGCCAATGGAAACCGCCAGGTTGGGAGCCATGCGCCAGCCGGTAGGACAGGGAGCCAGCACATGGATATAGGCAGGACCTTCCATATCCGCCGCTTTACGCACCTTCTCCATCAAGTCAAAGGGGTAGCTGGGGCTGGCCGTCGCCACGTAGGGGATATCGTGAGCCACGGCGATTTCCGCCACATTCTTTTTCATCGTCACCTGGCCGATGCTTTCCTTCCCGGCCGGGGAAGTGGTGGTGGCCGCCCCGTAGGGAGTGGAACTGGAGCGCTGAATCCCGGTATTCATGTAGGCTTCATTGTCATAACAGATATAGATAAAATCATGGCCCCGCTCCAAAGCCCCTGAAAGCGCCTGCAGGCCGATGTCAACAGTGCCGCCGTCACCGGCCTGGGCGACGATGGTTATCTTCCGGTCTACCGGATACCGGCCCTTTTTCTTCAGGCTTTTAATCCCGGCTTCCACCCCCGAAGCCACGGCAGCGGCATTTTCAAAGGCCACGTGGATCCAGGGAACCTGCCAGGCTGAATGGGGAAATGACGAGGTGACAATTTCCAGGCAGCCGGTAGCGTTGGCAATGATATAGTCACGACCCAGGGTCTTGGCTACCAGGCGAACAGCCAGAAGCTCGGCACAACCCTGACAGGCCCGGTGTCCAGGGGCCAGGGATTCCTGCTGCGGCGCCAGTTTGGCGGCATATACATTTAAGGCATCCATTATTCCCTCACTCCTATCATTTTATATTCATGAATTTCGCCCTCGGCTTCCATCTTTTCAGCCAAGGCTGCCATATCCATGAAATCTTTAACGGTCACATCCCGGCCGCCAAGGCCGGCAATAAAACTGGCAACATAGGGTCGATCAGCGGTTGAATAAAGGGCGGAGCGAATCTCACCAGCAACCGGGCCGCCCGTACCCCCAAAGGATACCGCCCGGTCAATGACGGCCAGGGTTTTCACGCCCTTGACCATTTCCCTCAATTCATCCACCGGGAACGGACGCCAGAGGCGCAGGCGCAGCAGCCCAACCCGCCGGCCCTGCTCATCCCGCATCACGTCAATGGCCTCCATGGCGGTTTCACTGATGCTGCCCATGGTCAACAGCAGGGTCTCGGCATCCTCCGTCCGGTAAGACTCAATGACATTGTAATAGCGGCCAAACCGATCACCAAAATCCTTGAACACTTCTTTGATGACTGCCTTCGATTCGATGAGGGCAACATCCTGGGCTTTCTTGGCTTCAAAAAAGATTTCGGGAATTCCCACCATTCCCATGCTGACCGGCTTGTCGGGATTCAACTGCACCAGCGGCTGATAGGGGGGCAGGAATTCATTTACCTCTTCCTGGCTGAGAAATTCATGGGGCTCAATAACATGGCTGAGGGTGAAACCATCAATATTAACGCTGATCGGCAGCAGCACCCGGTGATCTTCCGCGATCTTGAACGACTGCAGGGTCAGATCAAAAGCCTCCTGGCCATTCTCGGCAAAGATGGCAATCCAGCCCGTATCCCTGACACTCATCAAGTCGCTGTGATCGTTCCAGATGCTGATGGGACCGGACAGGGCCCGGTTGGCCAGAGTCATGACAATGGGCAGCCGCAGGGCCGGAATGATAAAAAGAATTTCATTCATCAGGGCCAGCCCCTGGGAACTGGTCGCTGTATAGGTCCGGGCCCCGGCAGCAGCAGTTCCGGCACAGACGCTCATGGCCGAGTGTTCCGACTCAACGGGGATAAATTCGGCGTTCAGCTCCCCATCCGCCACCAGCTCCGACAGATGTTCCACGATATGGGTCTGCGGTGTAATCGGGTAAGCAGCAATGGCATCCACATCCGCCAGCTTTACCGCTTCACTGATCCCCAGCGAGACCTCAATTCCCAAATTCCGCACTTTATGCACTTGCTTTTGTCGACGACCGGTTTCTGCGACCGCCAGTCGCCGGTGCGGTACTCGGCCGAACAACCGGGACGGGTCACCATAAACGCCAAGCTGTATTCCTTCCAGGTCATTTCATTAAAATTCTTAGCCATTTTTATGACTCCTTTCCCGCCACTACCGTTTCCTGATACGCCCGCTGCATGGCAGCTCCTCCATGGCAATATGGGTGGCATCCACCTGGGCCATCTCGGTTTTAAAACCGTATTCCCGGCGCAGCTCTTCGATGGTTTTATGGCTGTTGATGACCAGCAGTCCGTCATCCTTCAACCCCTCTTCCACATTAACAATGCTTAAAACCGATGGATCCAAAACTACGACGATATCCGGCGCGTACACCTTCGTCCGGTTGCGGATCTTGATGTCACTGACCCGGGCAAAAGCAACAACCGGCGCCCCCCGCCTTTCCGGGCCGAAGCTTGGAAAAGCCTGGGCAAATTTCCCCTCATTAATGGCAGCAATGGCAAGCATCTCCGCGGAGGTCACTCCTCCCTGACCGCCTCTCCCATGAATTCTGACTTCAATCATGAATACTCTCCTTCATCCCGGAATCCAGAATCGTCAATAACCACTCCTGGTGTAGACAACATTATCATTATCGTTACAATTTACATCGGCCACTGATAGACTTTTCAATCGTTACCGGATCCATATATTCAATATCGGCTCCCACCGGCAGACCGCAGGCCGGCCGGCTTACCTGCACGTTCAACGGTTTGAGAAGGTCCGCAATATATACCGCGGTCGCATTGCCCTCAACCGTGAGGTTGGTAGAAATAATGACTTCTCTTACCGATCGCTGAATTACCAGGTTTTTGAGCCGGTCAAGGCGCAGGTCCTCGGGACCAACGCCCTGGAGCGGGGCGACCGCCCCATGCAATACGAAATAACAGCCTTTAAACGCCCCGGATTTTTCAATGGCGGTTACATCGGCAGGCGACTCAACCACACACAGCAAGCGCTTATCCCTGGCAGGATCAGAGCATAATGGACAAGGGTCGATTTCAGTCAGGTTTTGACAATGAGAACAAAGCTGCAGGCGGGAGGTGACTTCCTGAATGGCCTGCGACAAACGCAGGGCCTCCGGCGGCGACAGGCGAACAATGTGAAAAGCTAGACGGTCAGCGGTCTTACGACCAACCCCGGGCAGTTTCATTAGCTGTTCCACCAATTTTTTAAGCGGTTCCGGGTATTTATACATCACCACCTGCTCCGTCCGGAAGAAATCTTAAGCGACAACGGCCATATTGTATACAATTAGAGGAATCAACCGGCTTTGTCAAGCAAGATTTGTGATTTAGCGTTGATCCGGAAACATACCGATCCCGATGAATGTTTACAGCGGTCAGTTTGAATACATCAAGTCATAATGTTCATAAGCAATAAAAATCCATCAGGCAACGGTTTGCCAAAAGAAACACGCGGTAATTATTACCATAACGGCTGATGTCCAGTAATTTTTTATTTCCAAAGGATTCCCTCCCCGAAGCAGTCAAAAGGCGTTATCCTTTTTGCGACAATTCCGTTAAAACCCCCTTAGAACTTTTCGGATGAATAAAGGCAACCCGGGCTCCATGGGCTCCGGGACGGGGAGTTTCATCAATCATCCTCCCTCCTTTTGCCTTCACATTTTCAATTTCCTTCTCGATGTCATCGGTAGCATAACAGATATGATGAATACCTTCACCTTTTTTCTGCAAATATTTTGCTACCGGAGAATCTTCACTGGTAGGCATTACCAACTCAATATTCGTTTCACCAATTTTGAAAAAAGCAACTTTAACCTTTTGGGTGGCAACTTCTTCAACACCTTGCAATTCCATTCCCAATACATCACGATAAAATTTTGCCGTTTCCTCAAGATCATGGACGGCAATGCCAATATGATCAACCTTTTTCAGCATTATCTCCTCCAACCATCAACCATTCATTGTTGATCCCCATTTCCTGAAACAATTTTTCAGCCCCTTCCAACGGGGTCATTTCCTTTTGATAAATAGCCTGAACCAATGATTCATAGCCGGCACAGGCTTGGGCTAATTCAACTATTCCATCCATCAGGTAGGTGCACAGTTCCCGTTGGACATTGGACTTGAACTTTTCCTTGTCTAACCCGGCATTTTGCACAAATTCCCGGTGCTGATAAATGCCAGCCAATAAATCCGCAATTCCCTGGTCATTTTTAGCCACCGTTTGAAAAATGTCCGGCTTCCAGTCACCGGTAGCCATATCCAACATTGACCTCAACTCATTCACCAGCTTATCCGCCCCCTCCCGGTCGGCCTTGTTAACCGCAAAGATATCCGCGATCTCCATCACCCCGGCTTTGGCAATTTGGATGGCATCTCCCAATCCGGGGACCATCACCACCACCGTTGTATGAGCTATTTTGACAATATCGACCTCGTCCTGTCCCACACCCACTGTTTCTACAATAATAACATCCTTGCCGGCGGCATCAAGCAGGTGAATAACATCAACCGTGGCTTTGGCCAACCCTCCCAAATGACTGCGGGTCGCCATACTGCGGATAAAAACTCCTTCATCCAGGGCATGCTGCTGCATACGAATGCGATCACCCAGAATGGCACCACCGGAAAAAGGACTTGAAGGATCAACCGCAATGACACCAACCGTCTTCCCCTGCTGCCGCAAAAGTGTAATCAGTTTATCAGTGAGCGTGCTTTTTCCCGCCCCGGGAGGCCCGGTGATGCCAATCAAATAAGCATTGCCGGTCTGGGGAAAAACCGCTTTTAGCAACTCTTTTTTACCCGGGCGATCATTTTCAACCACGGTGATGGCTTTGGCCAGTGACCGAACATTGCCTTTCACCAGCCCTTCAATTATCTTAGTCAAAAGCACCCCCTTAAAAACTTTTATCTCTTCAATCTTACAACCATCATACCATCAACAACGGCACTGGATCATTCACACCAGCGCAGAAAATTATTGATTCACATGATCGGTAAGAAACTTGATGGTCTCATCCGTGGATGATCCCGGACGGAAAATTTCCTTGATGCCGGCCTTTTTCAGCCCGGCAATATCACCGTCAGGAATAATGCCGCCGCCAAAAACCAGTTTCTTTCAGCAGGGCAACAACCTTGGGAAACAGGTTGTTGTGCGCTCCTGAAAGGCAGCTGAGCCCCACGGCATCTACATCTTCCTGGATCGCCGTGGCCACAATCTGTTCCGGCGTCTGCCGTATGCCGGTATAGATAACCTCCATCCCGGCATCTCTCAAGGCCCGGGCAACGACCCT
>MUKC01000054.1 GCA_002049795.1 Desulfobacca sp. 4484_104
GTTATGATTTAGAACTTTGTACCAAAGCGTTAAATAAGGGGGGAAGAATGCTTAGACATTGGTCGTGGTATGGGGCCTTGCTCTTGTGTTGGGTAGTGGCGGCCTGTGGCGGCCATCGGGCTCCGGTGGTCCAGACTGGCCCAGAGGTTGATCAAGCTTGGGATCAGGCTAAGGAGCGTGCGTCAGAGTCGGCCGATGAGGAAAACCTGATTAAGCAGCTCCTTAGTAAAAACGGCTATCACCAGAATGGGAAAAAGCCCACCGTAATACTGATTTCCAAACTTAGCCGTAAGCTTACCCTTTATTATGGGGCAACGCCGCTCAAGACCTACCCGGTAGTGTTGGGCGGTGATCCTAAGCATGATAAGTTGTGTCAAGGGGATCTATGCACGCCGGAAGGAGTTTACCATGTGGTCTGTAAATATCCTCACGACCGCTGGAATAAATTTATCCTGTTAGATTATCCCAACACCCAGAACTGGCTGAAATTTGCCCGGGCCAAAAAACGGGGGCGGATATCACCCTGGGCCAGTATTGGGGGAGAGATCGGCATCCATGGAACTGACGATGATCTAAGAAATATTGTGGGAGAAAATTGGACCCTGGGCTGTATCTCCTTGCAAAACCGCCACTTGGACGATATCTATCCTTTAATTAACGAAAACACCCTGGTAGTTATACAAAAAAAATGAGGTGGGCTTTGGCCCCCCAAACCGCTGAGCCGGAATAATTCCGGGCCTCTTTTTTGTCAAGAAGGTCATAAAAAGTGTTTGGTTTACTGAGGCGGCTAATGATGTTAACCGAAAATCGAAACCATTATTAATGAATGGGGGACAAAGCAGGTTGATAACCGGCCGGAGTGATGGTGGCGTAATAAAAGGGTGGCGCCACTTCAGCCTGGACCGCGGCCATCTTTTCTAAAAATTCGCAGCTTAAGGACAGCAGTTCCGCTAATGGCGTCTCCTGTTGCAGAGCCTTGAGAAGCCGGATTTCCATTCCTAAATGGCGGGGCATAACCACCAGCGGTTGAATCGGAATCCGCTCTAAAGGCAAGACATTGTTTTCGCTGGCCAACAGCACCGCCTGATAGCCCGGTGGCGGGACGTTGGGCGAATAGCCGGCCAGGATAAAGTAAATCCGGCGCAGATCCTCCAGCTCCGGGCCATGTTGCTCTAAATAGCGCCCATAGCCCCGGGAGAGGAAGGGGAGCGCGAACTCGACGATGTCCTGAATCTCAACCAGACCACGCTGTTCGACTTCGTGGCGCAAGGCCAGGGACAGGGGCACGCTGACCCCGGAGCCGCCGCTGAGCACCGCGGCATGGCTCCCTAGGGGGAACAGTTTCTCTACCGTGGCATAGTGGTTCTGACCGTCTTCAGCAAAACGGGTAGCCCGGCTGTCGGTAGCCAGGATAATTCCGTGCTGGTTAAATCCTACCAGGGCCTGAGTCATGCCTTAATCCCCTTATTTTTCTAACCATTGCAACAGAAAACTAAAAACAGAAAATTGTATATTATATTCCCGCCCTACCTTAACCCTGCCATCAAAGGTGGAAAAGTGGCTTTCCGGAGAGTGACGGCCAGCATGTGGACCCCGAACAGGGCTGCACTCATGGGGGTATAGCCGTCGTCGTTGAGAAAGAAGTCAACCACCGCCAAGCGGCCGCCCGGCACCAAGGCGCCAGCCGCTTTGCGAATCAGGAACTGGCTCTGGGCGTCGCTATGGCTGTGTAGGATGTTGGCCATCCAGATAAAATCATAGTTTTGGCCGATTTCGTCGTTGAGGAAATTACCGGCTAGGGTCTGGACCCGATCGCCTACCCCATGACGGCGGATGTTTTCTTGCGCAATGGAGATTGGCAGGGGGAGATCGAAGATGGTGGCGCGTAGTTGAGGGTAATGCTTAACAAAATTAATGGCATAGGTGCCGGGTCCGCCACCCAGATCCAGCAAGTGATTTACATCCGCTAGATCAAGTTGGGCCAGCACCGCCGCTACCTGATCGCGCGCCACCGCCTCCATGCCCCTGATAAAGTCTTCGATTTCTTCATCCCGAGCCTCATCATGGGCTTCGACCCAACGGGCCGGGTCAATGTCCCGCGGCCTTCCGGTCGCCACCACCGGCCCCAGATCCGACCAGCCCTCCCAGGTATGGTGTAGATGCTTGAAGATCGCTCCGCGGTAGTTCTCATGACCGGCCACTAAATATTGCTCGGCCAGCTCGCCGTTGCGGAAGGCCTCGCCATCTTTTTGTAAGAGTCCCATGGCGGTCAAGGCATTGAGCACCATTTCCAGGGAGCGGGCATTGACCTGCAAACGTTCGGCCAGATCCAGGGCGGTAGCCGGGAAGGTCAGATGACTGAAGACCTCCAGATCACAGGCCACCAGGAAGATCTTGGCAGTCTGAAACCCCCGGGCCCATTGCATCAATTCCTCAAATCCCTTGTGGCTCTCATTTATCATCATTTGGTTTCCTTATCAGGCTGATTGTACTCTATCCGGCAACTCCCGGCGCCGGTTTTGCCGCTCAGTCAGATCCGGACTCCCAATTTAGGGAATATCCAGGCATTAAGCACAAACCAGGGGGCCAAGCCCGCCAACACAAAAATAGTGCTTTTCATGCGCTTTATTCCTTGAAAGTTAAATTAAGGAGCCGCTCTCCGCTGCCGCGGTAAAGATTCGCGTTATTATACTAAGTTATTCTAAAAACAAATTAATCCTAGCTACTTTCGCGGCAAAGTCAAGCCCTGATTATTATAAACAGCAAAAAGTTAACTTACCTTCCAGCTTGTTGCGCCTTCTGGACCTTGGCCCAGGTATCGCGCAAGGTCACGGTCCGATTGAACACCGGCGCGCCCTCGGTGGAATCAACGGTATCCACACAGAAATAGCCCAATCTCTCAAACTGGTAGTGATCGCCGGGTCTGGCGCCGGCGAGGCTCGGTTCCAATTGGGCTGCCCTGATGACCTCCAGGGAATTAGGATTTAAATTGGATTTAAAATCACCATCCTGAGCATCGCTGGGGTTGGGTTTGGCAAACAGCCGGTCGTAGAGGCGGACTTCGGCGCTGAGGGCGTGGACCGCCGACACCCAGTGCAAGGTGGCCTTGACTGGCCGTCCATCCGAGGCATAACCACCGCGGGTCTGAGGATCATAGGTGCAGCGCAGTTCAATGATTTCGCCGCCTGGCTCATCCTTAACCACTTCGGTGCATTTGATATAATAGGCATAGCGCAGCCGGACTTCCCGTCCCGGGGCCAGGCGGTAGAACTTCTTCGGGGGCTGTTCCATAAAATCATCGCGTTCGATGTAGAGCACCCGGGAAAAGGGTACCAGGCGGGTCCCCATGCCGGGATCCTCGGGATTGTTGATGGCCTCCAATTCTTCCACCTGGTCCTGGGGATAATTGTCAATGACCACCCGCAATGGTCGCAATACCGCCATGACCCGGGGGGCCCGCTTGTTCAAGTCTTCCCGGAGACAGAAATCCAGCAGCTCCAGGTCCACCAGGTTTTCCCTTTTGCCGACACCGATGCGCTCACAAAAGTTGCGGAGCGACGCCGGCGTATAGCCCCGTCGGCGCATGCCGGCCAGGGTCGGCATGCGGGGATCGTTCCAGCCGCTGACGTAGCCCAGGTTTACCAGTTGCAGCAGCTTGCGTTTGCTCAGCACCGTATAGGTAAGATTGAGGCGGGCAAATTCGATCTGCTGGGGGTGACAGGCGACCTGGAGTTGGTCCAAAATCCAGTCATACAAGATGCGATTGTCTTCAAATTCCAGGGTACAGATGGAATGGGTGATGCCTTCCAGGGAATCCGACAGACAATGGGCAAAATCGTACATCGGATAGATACACCAGCGGTCGCCGGTGCGATGATGCGGGGCGTGGATAATACGGTAGAGCACCGGATCCCGCATATGCAGATTGGGATGGGTCATGTCGATTTTGGCGCGCAGCACGTGGGCCCCTTCCGGAAATTCCCCGGCCCGCATGCGCGCCAGCAGGTCCAGGTTTTCGGCTACCGAGCGCTCGCGATAGGGGCTGTCCTGACCGGGTTCGGTCAAAGTACCCCGGTACCGGCGAATTTCCTCCGGGCTCAAGCTGCAGACGTAGGCCTTCCCGGCCTTGACTAATTGGACGGCGTATTGATAGAACTGCTCAAAATAATCCGAAGCATAAAACAGTCGCTCTCCCCAATCAAATCCCAGCCAGTGCACATCGGCCTGAATCGATTCCACATACTCCATCTCCTCTTTGCTGGGATTGGTGTCATCAAAACGCAGGTTGCAGACCCCGCCGAATTCCTGGGCCAGTCCAAAATTCAGGCAGATGGACTTGGCATGACCGATGTGCAGATAACCGTTAGGCTCAGGGGGGAAGCGGGTGGTCACCCGGCCCTGGTTCTTGTTGGTCTTCAGATCTTCAGTAATGATCTGACGAATAAAATTGGTGGAAGCAACAGGATTGCTGGTGGTCATTTAGGCTTATTCCCTTTTTTACTAGTGATGATTACGCCTTACTGATTTGGGAGCTTTTTTATTTAGATCTTAACAATTTATCATCCTGCCGGGAAGATACCAACTTAGCCCGGCTCAGTTGGCCGAGGCGTAATTGTCCCTCCAGCTAAGCTTAGTATTATAGAGGCATTTTAAGCTGATCAAATGCTCGGCAGGGGAGGGTTACTATGGCATATCCTGATTGGTCCATCGATATAAAGCATGATGACTTCAGCCTGGTATTTCTCAGCCAATGAGATCACGTGCTTGGTAGCCTTGAGGGAATTCATGGACAAGTCGGTCGGCCAAAGAATGGTTTGCACTTCCATCGGAAACCCTCCTCTTTAATCAGAAGTAAATGCCCAGCCTATAACCATATTTTTAATAAATAACACATTATTTAAATTATGGAAGGGTTTCGCCTTACTTTTTAGGGGTTACTTAATTGACCTTAAAACACCCTAGCTCTAACTGCCTGCCTTCAGACCTTGCTCTGCAGATCAAGGACTAATACCGATTAGCTTTCAAATGAGTAATTTTATCCTTTATCCCCTCGTCCCTGCCGGCGGGGAGAGGGAATTATGGAGTTTCCGGATGGATACTAACTAAATAGCCAGCAACTGACCCCGTGCCCGGCCTCCACTTCAACCCAGGGCGGGTGTTGGCGACAGGTTGCCATCGCTCGGGGGCAGCGGGGCTGGAACGGACAGCCGGGCGGTAGTTCTTGAGGATTGGGCACCTGACCGGGGATGGCGTATAGTTGCTGATGGCGCGGGCCGATGAAATCCAGCCGCGGCACCGAGGCCAACAGCCCCTGGGTATAAGGGTGCCGGGGGCGGGCAAAGAGCTGGGCAGTGGGAGCGGATTCGACGATGGCTCCGGCATACATCACCGCCAGCCGATCGGCAAGCTGGGCCACGATCCCCAGGTTATGGGTAATCAACAGCATGGCCATCTGTAAATCGGCCTTCAGTCGGTTCATCAGGGCCAGAATCTGGGCCTGAATCGTAACATCCAAAGCAGTGGTCGGCTCATCGGCGATCACCAGTTGGGGCTGGCAGGCCAGGGCCATGGCAATCAAGGCTCGCTGCCTAAGGCCCCCGGACAGTTCATGGGGGTATTGTTTCAATCGCCGCCGGGCATCCGGCATGCCGACCCAGGACAGGCAATTAACGGCTTCGTTCCAAGCCGCCTGGCGTCCCAGGCGACGATGCAGGCGCAGGACTTCGGCAATCTGGTCGCCGATGGTCAGGACCGGATTTAGGGCGGTCATGGGTTCCTGAAACACCATGGAGATGCGGTTGCCCCGCAAATGGCGCATCTGAGCCGGGCTGAGGCGCATCAGGTCTTGCCCCTCAAAGCGGATTTTTCCGGCTAGCTGGCCCAGGCCAGAAGGGATCAGGCGTAGAATAGAAAGGGCGGTGACGGTCTTGCCACACCCTGATTCTCCCACCAATCCCAGGGTTTCACCCGCGGCAATACTAAAACTGACATCGTTGACTGCCCTTGGCCTTGGTAGTGTAATAAGGGTTAAAGATATGGTCCAGTGCCTCGGGCGCGATGCCCTCACCCGTGTCGGTAACGTCAATCTCCAGGTACGGCTCCACCACCCGCGTCGCGACGGTCAGTTGACCACCCTGGGGCATGGCTTCGGCCGCGTTTTTTAACAGGTTGAGCAAGACCTGCTTGATCTGCTGGCGGTCAAACTTAATGAGCGGGAGCGATTCCGGATGCTCCTGGCTGATGGCGATCCCTTGTTCCTTCAGGTTGTCTTCCATGAGATAGATAACCTCTTGGATGACCTCGGCTATCTGCTCAGCCTTGGGCTGGATGGTGGGGGGATGTGAGAAGTCTTTCATCTCGGCCATCAGGCATTCCAGGCGCTTCACCTCTTCAGTAATCATCACCATTTTATCGCGCGCCTTGTCATCCAGATTGGGAGCGCGGGCCAGTTGCCGGGCAAAGCCACCAATTACCATTAACGGGTTCTTGATCTCGTGGACAATATGGCTGACGGTGCTGCCCACCGCGGCCAAACGCTCGGATTGGCGCAGTTTGGCCTCCATATCGGTGCTCTCGGTTATGTCCCGGATAATGCCGGTAAAATATCGCTTGCCGCCAATCTCCGCCAGCGAAAAGGAGATGCTCATGGGGAAGGTCTGGCCATTTTTGCGTTGGGCACTGAGACGCACATGTTTGCCAATGACATGCGGCTCACGGGTGGCCAGATAACGGCGCACATAACCTTTATGTTCTTGTTTATAAGGTGGGGGGATAATGATGGACAAATCCTGACCCAGGGCTTCCTCCCGGCTAAACCCTAGAATTTTTTCCGCCCCATGGTTATAGCCGATTATGATGTGGTCCTCGTTAATGGTAACGATGGCATCCGTAGCGCTGTCAATAATTCCTTTCTGGATTTCCCAGTCCTGACAGATCTCCGGTAAGGTGGTCAAAAAGGTTTCAATCAGCTGGGCGCCGGCCCCGGAAGCCAATTTTTCGGGCTCGATCCCCGGCAGAGCCGTATAAGCTTCGGATGAGCGGCGCAGATCGACGATCACCTCAAAACCAGCCGGATTAAATTTTTCTCGAGATGATGGCGCATCACCAGAGGGCATAAGCGTTACCGGATCGAACAGGGTGACGCTGATACAAGGGCAGGCCCCGGCACACGTCATCGGCCACCGGCCTAAGTGCGCAAGGGACTCGCGGCTACCGATTAGCGCTACTTTTATGTGGTGCTTGATACTCATTTTTTACTCTGTGCGACAAGGACCATAAACCGAAGGCGGGATGCACTCCGCTTTCCCGCCCTACGGTTTTATTTTTTACAGGCGATGGCTTCGATCTCGACGGCGACGCCGCGGGGTAGGCTCACCACCTGCACCGTAGTGCGGGCCGGGGCGCGTTCCGGGAAAAATTCGGCATAAACCCGGTTCATCTCGGCAAAATCACTCATGTCGGTTAAATATACCGTAGTTTTTACCACCTGGCCGAGAGACAGACCCGCGGCGCCGAGCACCGCCTTGATATTTTCCAATACCTGGATAGTTTGCACCACGATATCCCCCTGGACCCGTTTGCCCTCGGGATCCAGGGGAATCTGACCGGATAGGAAAAGGAAATCCCCCACTTCCACCGCTTGACTGTAGGGTCCGATGGCAGCAGGAGCTTGTGTCGTAGAAATGGTTAGTTTTTTCATGTCGTTATGATCCTGTACAGATGAATTGGCGCCAAAAATGGTAATGACAACTAGAACAACCGCCAATACGGTCCAAATCAATGGCTTACGTGTTTTCTAAGCATCAAAAATAGGGGGAGCAAGCTTTTTCTTTAAGGTTTCTTAACCACAAACCGCAAAGCCAACCCAAAAGCTAGGTCAAAGGGCTTTTCGCCGGCCGAACAGTGATAAACATACCGGCAAACAGGCAGGATTATAAGCTAGTCGTGGCTTGACGGGCCAGGGACTCGGCATTAGCCAACATCTGGTCACATTCAGCCCGGCTCAGGCCCGCACCCTGACCGAGCTGGAAGGCCCGCTCCCGGGTAATAAAATCCCGGGGGCTGTGGGCATCAGTATTTAGAATTAACCCGGCGCCCACCTCGCGGGCCAGGGCCGCGACGTGGCCGTTGGCCAGGGAGTGGCCGGCCCGGGCCGAGATTTCCAGCAGGATGCCGTGTTGGCGGGCCAGTTCGACTTCTTCCCGGCTAATCAAACCGGGGTGGGCCAGGATATCGATATCCGCTTCCAAAGCGGCCCGATTGGTCCCCGGGGCTACGGGTTCGGCCAGGGTTTCCCCGTGTACCACGATAATCGCCGCTCCCAAAGTCCGGGCCGAGGCAGCCAGTGGGCCAATTTGGGAGGGCGGCACATGGGTAATTTCCACGCCGGGCAGCAGCACCGTGGCACATACTGAGTTCAGGGCGCGGGCTGCCACCCGCAGACGCTCCAACACCAGATCATAGTTGGAGGCATCGACGTGGTCGGTAATGGCTACGTATCGATAGCCCAAGACTTCAACCCGCCGGACTAATTCCGAGGGCAACAGCTCACCGTCGCTATAGAGAGAGTGCGTGTGAAGATCGATCATCCGCCTGACTTACATCTTGTATTTGCCGAAATCATCCGGATCCAGACTTTCCAGAATCTCCGTCCATTTTTTGCCCTCTTCGGTAGTGACCACCTCTTGGCCCCGGAGATCGACCCGACGGGATTTCTGGATTACCAGCTCTTCCACAAAGATGGGGGCTTTGGTGCGCAAAGCCAAGGCAATAGCATCACTGGGGCGGGCGTCAATGCTGATCTCTTTGTCTTTATTATTTAAAAAGATCAAGGCGTAATAGGTGTTGTCCTTAAGATCACAGACCTCGATGCGCTTGACCTCTACCTCCATGACGTCGATGACGGTTTTTAACAGGTCATGGGTCATGGGCCGGGAAAATTTGATATTCTCTAATTCGCTCGCAATCGCCGTGGCCTCCAGCAACCCAATCCAGATCGGCACCGCCTTATCAGAATCCACATCCTTGAGAATCATAATGGGACTGTTGGTAAAGGGGTCGATGGTTAGCCCCGAGACAGTGACTTGTCTCAACATGGTATCCTCCTTATGGGATGCCGGGAGGCACTCTAAAGAAATTAACAGCTACCCGCACAGCCTAACGCGCGGCCCCCCAAGGAATGCTGACACGCCTGTTCGATCCGCACCTGGACCAGGCGGCCGATCAACTCCTGGGAACCGGTAAAATTTACCACCTGGTTGCTGCGCAGCCGTCCACTGAGTTGGGACGTTGATTGCTTGCTGCGGCCTTCTACCAATACTTCTTTGATCTGCCCGACCAGCCGTTGGTGGCTGGCCCGCGTCAGTCGGTCCTGAATTTCCTTTAGGCGAGCCAGCCGTGCTGCTTTAATGGACTCGGCGATCTGGCCCGGGAAGGTCGCGGCGCGGGTCTGCGGCCGCGGGGAATATTTAAAATAGAACGCATTATCAAAGGGAACTTCTTGCATCAACGACAGGGTCTCCTGAAAGTCCTCCTCGGTTTCCCCCGGAAAGCCAACTATCAGGTCAGTGGTAATGGCGATTTCCGGGCAGACTGCCTGCAACTGTCGGACCCGCTGCAGATAGTCGTCACGATTATAGCCCCGCTTCATCCTGGATAGGATGCGCGAGGAACCGGACTGCACCGGCAGGTGAATATGTTCGCACAAGGCCGGCAATTCCGCAAAGCACTGGATCAGCTCCGCCGACAAGTCCCGGGGGTGGGAGGTGGTAAACCGCAGCCGGGCCAATCCCGGCAGTGCCGCCAGTTCCCGGAGCAGTTGCGGAAAGGATAAGGATTCCGGGCAGCCGCGGCCGTAGGAATTGACGTTCTGCCCTAAGAGAGTTACTTCCCGTCCTCCTGACGCCAGGAAGTTTTGCACCTCCTGAATGATTTCGCCGGAAGGGCGGCTCATCTCCGGTCCCCGCACGTAGGGTACGACACAATAGGTGCAGAAGTTATTGCAACCCTGCATAATGGTGACCAGTGCCTTGCCCTGACCGGGGGGCCAATGGCGGCGGGGCGGAATCTGAAACTGCTCGACGTAGTCGGTATCGACCACCGGTGCGCCGCCATCCTCAACCTGGCGCAGCATTTCCGGCAGCCGATAAATGCCGTGGGTGCCAAATACTAAATCAAGATGGGGGACGCGCTGCCGCAACCGCTCACCCTCCTGCTGCGCCACACAGCCGCCCACGCCGATTAGCATCTGGGGACGGCGTTTTTTCAAAAACCGCAGACGGCCCAACAGACTGTGGACTTTTTCTTCGGATTTGGCCCGAATCGAGCAGGTATTGATCAGGTATAGATCTGCGTCTTCGGGCTGCGTAGTCAGGGTATAGTCGGCGCTCAAGACCTGGGCCATCAGCTCGGAATCATAAACGTTCATCTGACAGCCATAGGTCTTGATATATAATCTCTTTTTCGGCCCTGTCATGGTTTTTATTAAATAAAATCTGGCCAGGCTTGTCAACCCGAAAAACCTGCCGGCTCTGGCCCTGGACAGAGCCGCCCAGCCCGGCTATAATACTGACGGACGGTTTTACCCCACTCTGGCCAACCCAGTTGGCGATAGTTTACCTTTAGCATAACCGACCATTAGAGAAAGATGAATATCCTCAAGGTATATCCTCACCCCGACCGCGGCGGTCGGGCCCTGGCTGCTGGTGGCGGAGGGCCACTGTGATTCCGCTGCGCGGCATACCCTTCCGGCGGCAATGGCCGGTAGTCACCCTCGGTTTGATTGCGGTGAATTTTATTATCTTTCTCTATCAACTCTACCTGGGTCCGGAAGCCGCGCTGGATTTAATGTGGAAGGGGGGGGCCATACCCGCGCAGTTGAGCCAGGTGAAGCTGTTCAGTTCCAAACAATCGCTGTTCCTGGCAGCCACCATGTTCAGTTCTTTGTTTATCCACGGGAGCTGGGTGCATCTGCTCGGTAACCTGCTGATCCTGTGGGTGTTTGGCGAGGCCCTGGAGGACGACCTGGGCCACTGGCGGTTCTTGGGGTTTTATCTGTTCTGCGGCTTCTTTGCCGGACTGGTGCACGCCCTGGTGGCCAGCCGTTTGACCATCCCGATCATCGGCGCCAGTGGGGCCATCGCCGGATTGTTGGGGGCCTATCTGGTCCGTTTTCCCCAGGCTCCGGTGCAAACCCTGGTCTATTTAGGGGTAAAATTCAAGGTCATCGAAATTCCCGCCTTTGTCTGGCTGGGGGCTTGGCTCATCCTGCAATTTTACGGCTTGCGCCAGGGGGGTGCGGTTGCCTGGTTCGCCCATTTGGGCGGCTTTTTAACCGGCCTCTTGGCTATTACCTTGTTTACCCAGGAACCGCTGCCAGTCCGCCCGAAGAAACGCCGCCGCAAAAAATGAGTTCCGGGTTTCGAGTTTTTAGTTAGGGGCCATCCCGAAACCCGCTTTTCCCTCCACCTTGGGGGAGTTTCCGGAGGGAAACTAGTTACGAGATAAGTAACCATGGACTTGGGGAAAATTTGCCATGCGCTATCCTTTCGCCCAGAGGTTCAAGAGGTTATGAGAGCACCAAGTCAGGTTATTCCCAAAACCATGTGCCACCGGTTTCCAAAAAAGTGCCAACGGCTAGTTTTTTTTTAACTTTGTACCTGATATAATTTACGGTTAAGTGGTGCTTGCCCCTTGGCCCTATTTCGGGGTTTTTAGACATCTTGCGTCTCTAGTTATTGTCATCTGCTCATCTGACCATTGGCACCGTTAGCGGGGCAATGTTTGGTACCCGAAACTGATATACCGAATTTAACCGCGCTGATTTCTAGCAACGCTCAAGCATAGACCTCATTTAAAGGGGCAGCGACCGGTCGAACCTCATCAAGACCTTAACTGGGGGTAAGACCTGACTGTCCGGCAGCTCAGCAAGGAGATTATGGGTGGTCCCCAAACCCAGTTATGAAGAACTAGAACAAAAGCTCCGGGAGCTCGAAGCAGAATCTAAGCGCCTGCAGCAGGCAGAGATGGCCCTCAAGGATAGCCAGGCGCGTTATCGGGCCATGGTGGAGGCCTTCGATGGTTTGATCTATGTCTGCTCTCAAGATTATCGGGTCGAATTTATGAACACCCGCTTCATAGAACGCACCGGCTACGATGCCAGCGGCGAACACTGCTATAAAGCCTTGCATAACCGTGATGCCATCTGCCCTTGGTGTGTAAATCACCGGGTTTTTAAAGGGGAAACCGTCCGCTTGGAGGTGCGCAGTCCCAAGGACAACCATTGGTATTATGTGATCAATACCCCGATTTACCATGCCGATGGCAGTATCTATAAGCAGGCGATGATGTTTGACATCACCGATCGCAAACGCATGGAGAAACTCCTGGCCGGGGAACGTCAGATTCTAGAAATGGTGGCTACCGGGCAACCCTTACAGGCAACCCTGGATGCCCTTACCACCTTTATTGAACAATTGCAGCCCGGGACCTATTGTTCGGTCTTGGTCCTGGACGACGACCGAAAACGTCTCTTTCATCGTTCGGCCCCTAGTTTACCCGACGAATATCTCCAAGCTATTGATGGCTTAGTTATTGGCCGACAGGCTGGTTCATGCGGCACCGCGGCCTACCGCGGCAAGACCGTGGTCGTGGAAAATATCGCCGTTGATCCATTATGGGCCAACTATCGGGACTTGGCACGGCGTTTCGCCCTCCACTCCTGTTGGTCGGTGCCGATTTTTGACAGCACCGGTCAGGTATTGGGGACTTTTGCCCTTTATGACCGCCAACCGCACCAGCCCTCTGAGGAAGAGTTGCAACTGATCGAAACCGCCGCCAATGTGGCCGGGATTGCCCTGGAAGTCCGGCGTTCCGAAGAAACCCGCCGCGCCGATGAGGAAAAATATCGCACTCTATTTGAGAAATCTAGAGACGCCATCTGTGTTACCACCCCGGAGGGCAGGTTTATTGATCTTAATCAGGCTACCTTGGAACTGTTCGGCTATACCCGGCAGGAAATGTTGGATGAGGTCAACGCCACCCAATTATATGTTCACCCCGGCTACCGGGAGCAGTTTAAACAGCAGATCGAGCTGGAAGGATCGATCCGCGACTTTGAGGTCAAACTCCTGAAGAAGGATGGCACCGAGATGGACTGCCTGATCACCGCCACCATCTTGCGGTCCATGGATGGTGGCATCCGGGGATATCAGAACATCATTCGGGATATCACCAAGCAGAAGCAGGGGGAGTGGGCCTTGCGCAAAAGCGTGGCCCGCTATCGGGCCATTGTCGAAGATCAGACCGACCTGATCTGTCGCTCCCTGGCCGATGGCCGACTTACCTTTGTCAACGAGGCTTACTGCCGTTATTTTGGCAAGAAGCGGGAAGAGTTGATCGGCAGCAAGTTCTTCCCCCTGATCTATGAGGAAGATCGCGCCCAGGTGCAGGCCCACCTGGCCTCCCTAAGCCCCGAAAACCAGGCCGTAACTTTCGAATACCGGGTCATCGTCCCTGATGGCGGAATCCGCTGGCAGCAATGGACCAACCGAGTGATCCTGGATGACCAGGGTCAACCCCTGGAGTTTCAGTCGGTCGGACGCGATATCACGGCCCAGAAGCTGATGGAGGAGGCCCTGATCGAAAGCGCCGAACGAATCAAGCTGTTTGCCTACTCGGTGTCGCATGATCTCAAAAGCCCGGCGATCGGCATCCATGGTCTGATCAAGCGTTTATATAAGCACTATGCCGATATGCTGGATAACCAGGGCAAAAATTATTGTCTGCAGATCTTAAATGCTTCAGAACAGATAGCCACCCTGGTGGAAAAAATCAATGTCTTTATCTCCACCAAAGAAGCGCCCTTAAATATCGAAAAAGTTAAGTTACAAGAAATTCTCCAGATTATCCGAGATGAGTTCTCCGCCCAACTCAATATTCGACAGGTAGAATGGATAGAACCAGCCCATTCCCCGGATATCATGGTCGACCGCTTAGCCATCGTCCGGGCCCTGCGCAATCTGGTCGATAATGCCTTGAAATACGGCGGCGACGAATTGACTAAAATCAGCATCGGCCATCAGGACTCCGGGCAATTCGATGTGATTTCCGTAACCGATGATGGTATCGGTCTCAAGCTGACCGATTCGGAAAAGATCTTTGGGCTGTTCCAACGCCTGGAGACCTCCAAAGGCATTGACGGCACCGGCCTCGGCCTGGCCATCGTCAAGGAGATTGCTGAACAACATGGCGGCAAGGTGTGGATGGAGTCCGCTCCCCAGAAAGGGACGACTTTCTATCTCGCGGTTCCCAAGCAGATTAATAACACTACTCAGACAGAGATTATTCGCTAGGGTAAAACCATACCGGGAAACTTTGGTTTGGGACGCAATGACCCCCGCCTTTAGCCTAAACCCTCCAATTATCTGTCTTTGCTCTTATTAGTCTCCCGCTAGAAACTCCCCGCCTTTGGCGGGAGGGGG
>MUKC01000005.1 GCA_002049795.1 Desulfobacca sp. 4484_104
GTATGAGAAATATCATATGATCTCAATATCTTGAAATCTACGTCCCCCTCCCCAAAACCTCTCTCCCAAGGGCAGGGTAGTTTCCGGATGAAAATTATTTCGGCCTATGCTGACACAATTCGATGAGCACCCCGTGCGTAGACTTGGGATGGATAAAGGCCACTTGGGCCCCATGAGCGCCCTCCCGGGGCTTGTCGTCCACCATACGGACCCCGGCGGCCTTGAGTTCTTCTACCGCGGCGGCGATATCGTCCACCTCCAGGGCGATATGATGGATGCCTTCGCCGTTTTTATCGATAAATTTGGCCACCGGACTGTCGGGACTGGTAGCCAGCAGCAGTTCCAGATTGGTTTCGCCGACCTTGAAGAAACAGACTCTGACTTTCTGGGATTCGACGACCTCTTCATGATGTAAGGTGAGGTTTAGGCCCTCCCCATAAAGTTTTTTGACGGGCTCCAAATCTTTAACGGCAATGCCTAAATGATCAATGCGGGTGATCTTCATTCTGTCTCCTCCTTACGAAGCTATCCTATTTTACTCGGTCAACGGGGGTTAGGCAAGACCAATCTGTTCTGGGTCGATAGTTAAAAATCCTGATCACGGTGAGGACTCAATACCGTTAATGCCAAGTCGCCAATTTAACAAATTAAATTGACAAATCCACCTTTGCTTCATGAAGAGGCTGCAGTCGCGCGCTGACCTCGTCAACTTCCTTTTTAAGGCTGGGAACGTTGTAATACAGGGCCGGTAAAGATTCGCTGGCTAACTTTTGCAGTTGCCAGCCCAGGATGCGCCAGTGTAGTTCTAACTGGCGCTGCTCGTGCTGAATTTTGCGCAACATTATACCCAAACGCATTATCCCATGGGCAAATCGCCCGTCTTGACCCTGTTGTTGAAAAAGGGTAGTGAGCCAATCCAGGGCTTCGGCCAGAATCTGGTAATCGATCGGCGGCATTTGAGAGTCTTCCAATTGCAGGCCGAGGGTCTCGAATATTTTTAGGCAACGGTTAATCTTCCAGCGCGTATCCGCGACATGGCGGATGCGCTCCAGGGCTTCCGCCTCCGGGAGTTGTTGAAATATATCGGAATCCGGCGGAAAATCAGAATTTTTAGTCATCCTGCCTCCACTTCGCCTTGATTTGCTTTATCATCGTAATCAGGTTATCCTAAAAGTTACCATAAAGCTATCCAACTAAGAAATATGACTTTTCGAATACCGGAAAAAAACTTAGACCCACAGCCGGTCGGTGGGACGGGGACCATCAGGGAGAGCGGTGTTCCAGGTTATCGGAAGCCTGCTCCGGCAGGGACGGGATGGCCCGAAATACGGGAGGCGATTTTACAAGGCGCCCGCAAGATCGATTTATTCGGCCTGACCCCGGCGGCCGCGGCCTTTGTCTTGAGCCGCCTGTGGAGCCAGCTCAACCGGCCGGTATTGGTGCTGGTGCCCACCAGCGTCCAGCAAGAGGCCTTTTATCGAGACCTAACCTTTTTTACCGGGTCGAGAGAAAACGAAGCTAATGAGGCCGGCCCGATAGAACCTTCGAGTTTACTCTGGTTCCCGGCCCATGAAAATTTAACCTTCAAAGAGTTGACCTTAGACGCCGGGGTCAGCAGTGCCCGCATCGAAGCCGCCTACCGCCTGCTGGCGCCGGGCCAGGCCCCGATAATTGTGGCTTCGGCGTTAGCCGTGCTGCAATCCTTGCCGCCGCGGGAGCGTTTGGGCGCTGCGGTGGACTATGTGGTGGCGGGGGAAGAACTGGACCGCGAGCGCTTTATCCGGCAACTCATCGCCGGAGGCTATGAACGCAGCCCATTGGTGGAGGCGCGCGGCGAGTACAGTGTTCGGGGTGGGGTTATCGACCTATTTCCACCGCTTTATCCTCATCCCGTACGGATAGAATTTTGGGGGGATGAGGTTGAGTCTCTGCGCCTGTTCAATTCTGCCAGCCAACGTTCGTTAGGACCGCTGGAGGAATTGGTGGTCCTGCCGGTCAATGAGGTTATTCTGGATGCGGCCACCCAGAAATATGGCGCTCATCGACTGCGGAGTCTGAAAGACCCTAGATTGCGGGAGTACGTCCAGCAAGGGCGGCATTTTCCCCAGATCGAGAAGTACCTGGCCTATTTCTATCCACAATTGGAGACCATCTGGGATTATTTGCCCGACCATACCCTGCTAGTGGAGTGGGATCCGTTAAATCTGGCCCAAGAGGCCCGGCGTCTGGTAGAAACCCCAAGGCCACCATCAGAGCTAGCAGTTGATCTGGCCCTCGAGGCCTTTGAAAACCGTCCTGGGCGTTTTCAAACCCTCTATGGCCATGGCTTGGAGCTGGGCCATCCGGCCGGTGATGACCGCCGGAAGTTTTATTTGGCGGTGGAGGGTAACCAGGAGCTGGCCGCAAATCTGGCTTCCGCGGCCGCGGACCAGGGTCGCTTGGTGCGGCCTTTAGCCGTCCATCTGCGGCAGTGGTTGGAGAGCGGCTTTGAGGTGGTCCTGGTCTGCCGCAGCCGTTCTCAGGCCGAACGTCTGGGAGTACTCCTGGCCGATCAGCAGGTGGAGGTCGAAGTGACGCCAGCCCCGCGCTGGGAGCTGCCCGGACGCCTGCAACTGACCTGGAACGGGCTGTCCGCAGGATTTCGGTGTTTGGCCCTGGGTCTGGTCATCCTCACCGCCGAAGAGATTCTGGGGGCCGAGCCGGAGCGCCGCCGCACCCGACGGTCACGGCCGCTGCAATGGTTATCATCCTTAACCGAGCTGAAGGTCGGCGATCTGCTAGTACATCTGGACCATGGCATCGGCCTCTATCGCGGCCTGGAGAAGCTGACCGTGGGCCAGGAGGTCAATGACTTCTTACGGCTGGAATATTTAGGCGGCGATATACTCTACCTGCCGGTGGATCGACTCCATCTGGTGCAGAAATATCTCGGGGTCGAAGATCAGTTGCCGCCGCTGGATCGGCTGGGGGGTAAGTCCTGGGAAAAGACCAAAAAACGGGTCCGCAAAGCAGTTGCAAAGATTGCCCGCGAACTGGTCCAGCTCTACGCCGCGCGCCAGGTGCTGCATGGGCATCAGTTTTCTACCCCCGATCCCATGTTTCGCGAATTTGAAGCCACTTTTGAGCACGAAGAAACCCCGGATCAGTTGCAGGCCATTCAGGAGGTCCTCCTGGATATGGCCAGTGACCGGCCCATGGATCGTCTGGTCTGTGGCGATGTGGGCTATGGCAAGACCGAAGTCGCCATCCGAGCGGCCTTCAAGGCGGCCATGGATGGCAAGCAGGTGGCCTTTCTGGTCCCCACCACGGTTTTGGCCGAACAGCACTATGAAACCCTCCAAAAGCGCCTTAAACCCTACCCCCTCCAGGTCCGGGTGCTGAGTCGGTTCAAGACCCCGGCTGAACAGAAGCAGATTCTGGCCGAAATAAGCTCGGGGCAGGCGGATATCGTTATCGGCACGCACCGGCTGATTCAGAAAGACGTGCAATTTCGGGAATTGGGGCTGGTAATCATTGATGAGGAGCAGCGGTTCGGGGTCAAACAGAAGGAACGGCTGAAGCAGTTGCGTCAGACCGTGGATGTCCTGACCTTAACTGCCACCCCCATTCCCCGTACCATGCAGCTTTCCTTGACCGGCATCCGCGATCTGAGCACCATTGATACCGCGCCCGAGGCGCGGCGGGCGATTCGGACTTATCTCTGCCGTCCCGAGGACACGGTCATGCAAGAGGCCATCCGCCGGGAATTGCGTCGCCGCGGGCAGGCCTTTTTTGTCCACAATCGCGTCCAAAACATCGAGGTCTGGGCCAATTACATCGCTCGCCTGGTACCGGAGGCGCGGGTCGCGGTGGCCCACGGGCAGATGTCGGCCAAGGAACTGGAACAGGTAATGTGGCGCTTCTGGCGCGGGGCGGTCGATGTTTTGGTCTGCACTGCGATTATTGAGGCGGGGCTGGATGTCCCTTCCGCCAATACCATTATCATCAATCGGGCCCACGCCCTGGGGTTGGCCCAGATATATCAACTGCGGGGCCGGGTGGGCCGCGGCCGGGAGCAGGCCTATGCTTATCTGTTGGTACCGGAAGAGGAGGCCTTAAACCCCGAAGCCCAGAAGCGGCTTAAGGCCTTGATGGAATTTACCGAGTTAGGCTCAGGGTTCAAGATTGCCCTGCATGACCTCCAGATCCGGGGGGCCGGAAATCTGTTGGGCGCGGCTCAATCCGGCCATATTGCCGAAGTCGGTTATGAACTCTATTTGCAACTCCTGGAGCAAGCGATCCAGGAACTAAAAGGTGGACCGCCATCCGATGAAGGAATGCAGCCCGAACTCCACCTGCCCCTGGCGGCCTATCTTCCCGATACTTATGTGCCTGATATTGATCAGCGGCTGACGTTTTACCGGCGGTTGTCCGGGCCACTGGCATTAGCGGAAATTAACGCCATTGAGGCCGAGTTACGTGATTGTTATGGGCCTTTGCCTCCTGAAGCCAAGAACCTGCTAGGGGTGGTACGGGCTAAGGTGGATTTACGGCAGTTAGGCATTAAACGACTGGACCTGAACGATAGTCAGGTCACCATCGCCTTCGCCGATAGCCGACGCATCCGCCTGGCCCGTCTGGTGGAATTGGTGCATAAACAGCCCCAGCGCTATCGGCTCACTCCCGAGCAGCAGGTCCGCATCCACTTAAACGAAGCAGGTCAGCCTTTGGAGGTGGTAAAAAACTGCTTGAAAGAAATCAAGATATTTGTTAAGGGGGAAGAAAACAGCCCCGTTTCAGCCTCAGGCTGAAGGTGGTTAACCGGGATGAAGATATTGAGCCGCTTAATTATACTGTGTATGTTAGTATTGGTCCTAAGCTATCCGGCCCCGGCCGAAATCGTGGACCGTATTGTTGCCCAGGTCAATGATGAAATAATCACCCTCTCCGATCTGGATCAGTCCATTCAGTATATGCGCGCCAACCCTCAGACCAGGAGTCAATTTCAAGATAATGAGGCGACCCGCCGTCAGATGCTGGATCTGCTGATTGATCGTAAACTGGCCAAAGAGGAAGCCAACCGCTTGGGTATTACCATCCCAGAACATGACCTGGCTAACGCCTTAGAACAAATCAAAAAAAGAAATAATCTGCCTGACGATGAGGCCCTAATCCAGGCCCTGGCCAAGCAGGGCATGTCCCTGGATCAATTACGCCAGCAGCTTACCGAACAGATGCAGCAAGAACGCCTGATCCAGTATGCGGTCAAGGGGAAAGTAAGGATCAGCGAGGATAAAATCCGGCAGTATTACGATCAGTATTACCGCCAGGGCGGCAGTCAGGTGCATTTAAAATTAATCGTCCTCCCCTACCCGCCCGGAGCCACGCAAGCCCAAAAGGCGGAAACGCGTGCTCTGGCCGAAAAAATCCTCCAGGAATGTCGTCAAGGAGCTTCCTTTGAGAATCTGGCCCGGCAATACTCCAAAGGCCCTAACCCGACTCAGGGTGGGGATTTGGGGTATGTTGACCGTGCCGATATTGATCCTAATATCTATGCCTTAATCGACCGGCTGCGCCCGGGTGAGTATGCCCCGATTGAGGCCCCTCAGGGTTTTCAGCTATTTAAACTGGTGGACCGGCGCACCGGCCGCAGCCAGAGTTTTGAAGAGGCCAGACCAGAAATTGAGAATATCCTGATGCGCGAGGAGATGGCCAAAAAATTTTCGGAATGGCTCAAAACTCTGCGCGCCAAGGCCCATATTAAAATCTTTTACTAATACCAACGACTCCCGATGTCCAAACCAGCAAATTTGGCTTATATCGCTAACTTAGCCGAACATCAGGGCCAATCGGTCACCATCCGCGGTTGGCTTTATAACAAACGTTCCAGCGGTAAGGTGCGCTTTGTGCTGGTCCGCGATGGCACTGGAATAGTCCAAGGGGTGTTGGTCAAAGGCCAGGTCCTGGAGACCGCCTTCGAGCAGTTTGAGCTTTTAAGCCAAGAATCATCACTGGTTATTCAGGGCCAGGTGCGGGCCGAACCTCGGGCCCCAGGGGGCTATGAACTGGCGGTGACCGATCTCCAACCCCTGCATATTGCCGCCGAATATCCGATCTCGCTCAAAGATCATGGAGTCGCCTTTTTATTGGAACACCGCCACCTCTGGTTGCGTTCGCCCCGGCAACAGGCAATCTTACGCATCCGGGATGAAATCATCCGGGCCTGCCGGGATTTTTTTGCCGAGCGCGGCTTTATTCTGATCGACACCCCGATTTTCACTCCGGCCGCCTGTGAGGGCACGACCACCCTGTTTCAGACCGATTATTTTGACGAGCGTAAGGCTTATCTGTCCCAGAGCGGCCAACTCTATCTGGAGGCCGCGGCCATGGCCCTGGGGCAGGTCTATTGTTGCGGTCCGACTTTCCGCGCCGAAAAGTCCAAAACTCGCCGCCACTTAACTGAATTCTGGATGCTGGAGACCGAGGTGGCCTTTGCCGAACTGGAGGAGATCATGGCCCTGGCCGAGGCGCTGATCGTTTACCTGGTAGGTCGAGTGCTGGACCGCCGTACTGCCGAATTCCAGGCCCTGGAACGGCCCCTGGAGCCTTTACAAGCCATAAAATCCCCTTTCCCGCGGTTGAGCTACACCGAGGCCCGTCAGCGTCTCGCCGCAGCCGGTCAGGAACTGCCCTGGGGAGAGGATTTAGGCGGGGGTGATGAAACCGTGCTCTCTGAAATGTACGACCGGCCGCTGATCGTGCATCGCTACCCCCGCTCCTGCAAGGCGTTCTATATGAAGGCAGACCCCGTCGACCCGCAATTGGCCCTGTGTCTCGATATGTTGGCCCCGGAAGGCTATGGCGAAATTATCGGCGGCTCGCAGCGCGAGGACGATCTGGACACCCTGGTGGCCCGACTCCAGGAACACCAGTTGCCGCAAGCGCCGTTTGAGTGGTATCTAGATCTGCGCCGTTACGGCAGCGTCCCGCATAGTGGCTTCGGACTGGGCCTCGAACGCCTGGTGTCCTGGCTCTGCAGTCTGAAACACGTGCGCGAAGCCATCCCGTTTCCACGTCTGATGGATCGACTGTACCCTTAGCAATTTCCGCGGCGCAGCAACAAAAAGCTAAAAACCTTATTAATTCAAGTCAATGGCGTACCACTAAAACCTAAAACCATGTCACAGGTTGGCGATCAGGGCGGCAGCAAACCCGGAACAGGATAGCTCCTGGGCACCGGGCAGCAGCCGGGCCAGGTCATAGGTAACGGTGCCGGCCAGCAGCGTGCGCCCCAGACCCTGGTGGATCAGCTCCGCGGCCTCAGTCCAGCCCAGATATTCCAGCAGCATGGCCCCGGAGAGAATCAGGGAGCTGGGATTGACCTTATCCAACCCCGCATATTTGGGAGCACTGCCGTGCGTCGCCTCAAAAACCGCATAATGGTCGCCGATATTGGCCCCCGGTGCCATCCCCAACCCCCCTACCTGAGCCGCCAGGGCATCGGAGAGATAATCGCCGTTCAGGTTGGGAGTGGCAATGACGCTATATTCCTCGGGCCTTAACAGCACCTGCTGGAACATGGCATCGGCAATCCGATCCTTAATCAAGATCTTGCCGGGTGGTAGTTGGCCCTTAAAATCTTGGGCCAGTTGATCCTCGGTAAGTACCTGGTTGCCGAACTCGGCCGCGGCCACGGCGTAACCCCAAGTCTTAAAGGCACCCTCGGTGAATTTCATGATGTTGCCCTTATGCATCAGGGTAACACTGGCGCATTTATGGGCCAGGGCGTATTTTAGGGCCTTGCGGACCAACCGCTGGCTGCCCGCGGCGCTCATGGGTTTAATCCCGATACCGGAGGCAAGCGGAATATGGCAGCCCAATTGCGAGTTCAGAAAGTCAATTACTTTGCGGGCCTCGGGACTCTCAGCCGGCCATTCGATGCCAGCGTAGACGTCTTCGGTATTTTCGCGAAACACCACCATGTTGACCTTTTCCGGCGCTTTCAAGGGGCTGGGGGCCCCGGGATAATAACGCACCGGACGGATACAGGCATAGAGGTCCAATACCTGCCGCAGCGTGACATTGAGTGACCGAAAACCGCCGCCGACCGGGGTGGTCAGCGGGCCTTTGAGGGCGACCAGATATTCCTGGATCGCAGCAATCGATTCCTGGGGGAGGTATTCGCCGCTTTGTTGAAAGGCCTTCTCCCCGGCCAGGATTTCCCGCCAGACAATCCGGCGCTGATCGCCATAAGCCTTGGCCACCGCGGTATCCAAGACCCGGACCGTGGCCCGCCAGATATCGGGCCCTGTGCCATCACCCTCAATATACAGGACAATGGGGCAATCCGGCACCTGGAGTTGCCCGTCAGTAGTTATGGTCAGTTTCTGAGCCTCAACCGGATTCTGCATATTCATCAACGCGACTCTTCCTTTGCTATCAATTGCTATCAATCTGATTTTGGTTAGGGGCAACAAGTTTAGGTTAATAATAGCGGCTCCAGCCGGCTGTTCATTTCCGGGGCCGGACCGATCACCTGGAGAACCTCGACCGGAATCAGGCTGGCAGCCAGACCTAGCAGAGCATAACCTCTGCCCGGGGGCAGTTCCAGACTCTCAGGTCGGGCCGCAGCAGGAATACTGAGCGCCCGCAGCCCGGCATCACCGCCAATCGCCAAACAGACCGCCGGGGCCTCCTCGGCATGGCGGGTCCAGAAAACTTTTAGTACAGCAGGAGAACCACCCAGGGCGGTGGTCCAGCCGATTAACATTTCCTCATCCCCCTCCGGGTATTGGATAGTTAATTCTGACCCTTCCCAGATCGGGGAGAGGATTGCCAGCCGGGTTAAAGCCATGCCCGTTGGCACATTGGGATTAGGTTCGACCCGGTAATCAATATACTTAATGGCCATTGGCGGAAACCTCAACCAATACTTTTAAAATCCCTGGTTGCTGGGCATAAGCCAGGGCCTCTGGGGCCTGGCTTAGCGGGAAGACTCGGGCCATCAACGGCCGGGGGTCGATTAACCCCGCGGCCAATAATCGCAGGGCCGGAGCAAACGGCCCACAGCGGGAACCGATTACCGTCACCTCCGGCACTACCAAATCGGTCGGGTTGAATTCCATAGCCTGCTGATAGGTGCTTTTCGCCACAATAGTACCTTGGGGCCGGACCGCCGCCAATGCCGTGTGCCAGCCCGAGGGCGAGCCGCTGGCTTCAACGACCAGATCAAAATCAGGGGGTTCAGGGCCAAACCATGGGAAATTGTCCTGTCCCGACCGTCGATCAGCCTGATGCGTTATCACCCCTAAATCGCCCACCCGCGCCATTTTTTCCGGGTGTCGGCCCAGCAGATGCAATTCGCAGGCGGTCAGCCGCAACACCAGGGCGCTGAGCAGCCCCAATTTACCGTCGCCAATGATGAGGACACGAAAATCCGGGCGCACCGGCACCTGGGCCAAAATCTCGAGAGCTGCGGCCAACGGCTCGGTGAATACCGCCACTTCATCCGGCACCGAGGCCGGAACTTGGTGCAGATTAGCCATCGGCAAAGTCAGATATTCGGCCAAGGCCCCATCCCGGCCATGAATCCCCAAGACCGTGCGCTGCTGGCAGTGTTTCGCCTGTCCCCGCTGACAGCGCCGGCACCGGCCACAGCCGATATTGATTTCCCCTACCACCCGTTGGCCGATCCAGGCCGCTTCCGGGGCGGCTACCACCTGCCCGACAAATTCATGTCCCAGGATGCCCTGAAAATTTTTATAGCCCCTGGTGATTTCCACGTCGGTCTGACAGATGCCCACCAGTTGCACTCGGATCAGGGCCTCGCTCCTTGCGGGTTGGGGCCGCGGCACCTGGACCATGCGCACCTGGCCATCAAACCGCAGCGCGGTCATCAACAATAACTGCCTCCTGATCGGGCCGAGTCCCGCGGACCCCACCCGATAGTGCTACTAACACCATATTCTGTTTTTAGTTTTCTGTTTTCTGTTGAAATATTTAATCTAATCAATCTATTAAGTAATGGTTTTAATGCATTTTATTAAAAACTTGGTATAACCTATTAGAAAATTTTAGTGGCTCAGACACAAACCGGCCGATGTTATACGCCGGCGTTTCCCCTGCTTGTGCCCGGCGTCCGCATTAACTAGGCAAGACATGCTTGTTGCAGCCATTGCCAGGTGCGTTGCAAGCCCTCGCCGAAGCTGGTCTGCGGCCGCCAGCCCAAAAGCGCGTTAATCCGCCGACAATCTAAAATATTGACCGGGACATCTACAGGCCGCGGCGGTTGAAATTCTACCTGCGGGGTAGAGCCGGTGACTTCCTCAATGACCTCCAAGAGCTCCAAGAGCGATAAGCCCACGCCGCTGCCCACGTTAAAAATCCGCACCCCATTTTCGGGCGGGCGATAGTGCATCACACGATACAAGGCCCGGACCAGGTCCCCCACATAAAGATAATCCCGCACAATGCGGCCGTCTCCCCAGATGGCGATGGGTAATCCCTGGAGGGTGCGGTACAGAAACACCCCGACGGCGCCCAGGGGGCGGTTGAGATCCTGCCCCTCACCAAAGGGATTGGCGCCTCGCAGGATGACATATTCCTGACCGCGCGTCACTCGGAACAGCTCCAGATATTTTTCCACCGCCAACTTGGTGATGCCATAGGAACAACGCGGCTCACAGGGATGATCTTCAGGAATGGGGATTTGCTGCGGGAGCCCATAAACCGTCCCCCCCGAAGACATGAAAATCACCTTCTTGATCCCGGCCTGAACCCCGGATTCCAGAAGCCTGACAGTGGCGTAAAGATTATCCTGGATGTCAGCCCCCGGATCTTGGTTGGAAGTCTGAGGAATGGTATTCCAGGCCAAATGATAGATAATATCTATGCCATCAAGTATTTCCGGATGTTGTGGAATATTTTGCATATCCATCTGCACATATTCACTGCCCCTTATCCGGCCAGTTCTCAGATCGACGTTCCTGACCACATGCCCCCGTTGCTCCAACAGGTTCACCAGATGCGAGCCGATAAACCCCGAACCGCCCAAGACCAGGACGTTTTCTTTGGGCTTTTTTACCATTGCAGGTTGATTCTCTCCCCTAATAATAGATCGCCGCGGGCCTAAATAGTTTTGCCTCAGTAGGCCAACCTAAACTCGCGGTTTATGCTTTGCTGACCGCCGGGGGTCAATTGCCGGGTATAATCTGGTTTAACAGCAGTTCTTTGATCCGGAACGTGTTTTGGCAGCTACCGCGGTCAGGGCCGCCAAAGTCTCCTGTGCCGTCCGTTCCCAACTAAGCCCGGCCACGGCGTTGACTGCGGCCTCAACGATGCGATGGTCCTCACGGCGATCAAGAAATTGGGTCAACGCCGCGGCCAGGGCCGGGACATCATCGGGGCGCGTCAGGATCTCCCCGTTTTCCCCTGCTGTAATAAACTCAGCCGCTCCATTAGCCGCCGTAGTAACCACTGGCCGCCCGCAGGCCAGGGCCTCCAGCACCACATTGCTACAGGGATCATAGATCGTGGGTAGCGCCACTACCGCGGCCGCGGCATAAAACCGCTCTACCTGGGGCTGGGGGCCTAAAAATCGGACCTTAGAGGCCACGCCTAATTTCCGGGCCAGCCGCTGATAAGGATCGTAATGTCCGCTACCAACCACCAACAGCAGAACCCGGGCATTGGCTAGCCGGGCCAGAGCCTTGATCAAAAACGCCAGCCCCTTGCGCTCAAAACCGGAGCCGACAAAGACTATGGTCGGGACCAGGGCCGATAGACCCAGCTCCTGATTCAACTGGGAACGCCGGGCCGGAACGACCTCCAGCGAGAACCGCTGCCGGTCAATACCGTTATAAATTACCCGGATTTTCTCCGAGGGCATCCCATAATGACGCTCAATCTCGCTTTTAACTTGCCGAGAGTTGGCAATCACTAATTGCAACGGCTCGCTCTGAAACAGTCGCTTTTCCAATCCCAGCAGCAACCGGTGAAACGGGCTGAGCGCTATGCCAAGTCTTTGCAGGATGCTAATATAGGGCCGGCGTCTAGCCAACCACTCGCGGTGACAGCCGTCCCCGGCCCGGTACACATCCTGATACAGGGTGCGTTCCAGACTATAAATAACCTCAAAATCGGCCTGGCGCAACAGTCGCCGCGTATTGACGGCAAAACTCAGCGCTCGCCCCGACTTACCGGCCCAGACCGGCACTTTTAACCAACGCAGACGACCATTGGCCAGGTGCTGGTGCCACCGGGACGGTAATTCACCCTGCCACGAGGCCGATAGAAGGGTGACCTCATGACCCTGCCTGACAAATTCTTGCGCCAGATAGCCCAGGGTGTTTTCCGCCCCGCCCCAGGCGGTAAAACGCTGGCGGATGAGGGCGATTTTCATGGCCCCAGAATCTGCGCCACCCCGCCCAGGACCTCGGCCGGGGTGAGTTCGGTCAGGCAACGGCTGATTTTAGTTCCCTGGCAGCCATCCTGCCCACAGGGCTGGCAATCCCAGCCTTTTTTAATGACCACATGGCCCTCACCCCATGGCCGCCAGTTAAAATCACCGCTCGGCCCGAACAGGGCCACGGTCGGGGTGCCGACCGCGGCGGCCAAGTGCATAGGAGCGCTGTCCACCCCCAGAAATAGCCGGGCCTGGGCGATCAACGCCCCCAACTCTTTCAGGGATAAGCGACCGGCGAGGTTGATGATCGGCACCGAGGCCTGTCGTACGATGTCAGCCACCAGGTCCAGCTCCCGGTCTTCCGGCGCCGCGGTCAGCACCACCGGTAGCTGATAGTCCCGTTCTAAAACTTCGATTACCGCGGCATAACCAGACGCGGTCCAACTCTTAAACAGCCAGCGCGCCCCAGGATGCACCAAGGCAAAGCCCCGATCTTCAAGATGATGCTTCTCCAGCAGTTCTCGCACCCGGTATTCAATCGCGCCATTCCAATAAAATTTTAATCCAGTATCGCCAGGCTGCCACCCCAGGGCCTGGACCGCGGCCAGGTGCTGCTCCACGGTATGCCAGCGCACCGGCGGCCGGGGCAGGAGTAGGTTAAAAGCATAACGGCGCTGCCACCAAGAACGCCTGGGGTGATCAAAGCCGACCCGCCGCTCTGCACCGCTGAGCCAGGTATAGATGGCCCCCCGATTGCCCCCGGAAAGCTCCAGGACCAGATCAAAGCGCCGTTGCCGAAGTCCCCGGGCAAAGCGGAGCGGCTCCCGCCAGTGTCGGGATTTGGAGTTTACGATCAGCAACTCATCGATACTCGGGTTATCGGTCAGCATGGCCTCGGTGCCCTGGCGTACCACCGCGCTCACCCGGCTACGGGGCCAGGCCTCTTTAAGAGCCGTAAACACCGGGGTGGTAAGCAGGACATCGCCGATGTGCTTGAGCTTAATGACCAGGATGCGGTTAAAAATCATCTTCTCCCGAACCGCCCCCAGCTACGCCACGCTTTGATTGCTGGATAAATTGCAGGAGATATTCCACCTCAGGAGTTGGCGGGACCTCGGCCTCTAGCCGTTTCACGGCCTCCGCCATATTCACCGGCCGGTAAAACAGTATCTTATAGGCCTGGCGCAAGGGTCGAATCTGGTGTCTTTGGAACCCGGCGCGGCGCAACCCCACCAGATTAAGACCGCATACCGTATGGGTACCGTCCAGGAGGCAAAAGGGCGGCACATCCCGCGAGGTCCGGGAGCCGCCGCGCATCAGCGCCAGCCTCCCCACCCGGCAGAACTGGTGGATCAGGCAATTCGCCGAAATAAAGGCTTGATCCTCCACCGCCACATAACCGCCGATCAGCGCCCCGTTAACCACAATAACATGGTTGCCCACTGACGAGTTATGTGCCATGTGACTCAAGGCCATGAGAAAATTGTGATTGCCAACCCGGGTAGCGCTGCCCGGCTTGGTGCCCCGGTGGATGGTGACATATTCCCGGATGATGTTATGATCGCCGATGATCGTGTAACTTTCTTCGCCCTGAAAGGCATAATCCTGGGGCTCATGGCCGACGATGGCCCCAAAAGAAATCAGATTATGCTCACCAATCGTGGTATAAGGGCCAATGTAGGCATGGGCCTGAATCCGGGTGCCGGTGCCGATCCGGGCCGGGCCATCAATGATCACTCCAGGGCCGATCTCCACTTCCGGGGCCAATTCGACCTGGGGGCCGATGCGGGCCGTCGGGTCAATATTCATTCTGCATTCTCGGTGATCTGGGCCTGCTGTCGTAGTTCCCGCAGTTTGGCGTATTTCAAAAAATTATACATGCTATAGAGCACTGCCAGAGTATATCCGGCGCGGCCCTCCACAAACCCCTTTTTGATAAAATAGAGATTGATAAAGGTCAACCAGGGTCGCCAGAGTAGTTCCCCCCAGTGCGGCCGTTTCCCCTGCTTGATCAGTTCCTGGGCCGCCAGGTGGGAATAGCGATCCATGCGCTGCACAAAATCGCTCAGACTGTTATAAGTATAATGTTCCAGCGGCTGCTGCAAGGTGCCGACCGAACCGTCAACTTCCACCCCCTCATGGACCTCGCGGTCGACAAAATGCCCCCGGCCGCGGCGGAACAGCCGGATGGTATAATCCGGATACCATCCCAAATGCTTAATCCACTGGCCACAGAAAAAATTCTTCCGGGCTACTTGATAGCCGTCTTGCGGACCGTCAGCGCGGACGTGCTCCAAAATTTCCTGGTGCAAGGCCGGGGTGACCCGCTCATCCGCATCCAGGCTCAGAACCCATTCCATCCGGGCCTGTTCCACGGCCAGTTCTTTATTGCGGGCAAATCCCTGCCAGGGGACGACAAAAATCCGGTCGGTAAAGTTCCGGGCCAGCTCCACGGTGCGATCACGGCTTTGCGAGTCCACCACCACGATCTCGTCCGCCCACTTCACCGACTCCAGACAGGCCCGGATATTGGCCTCTTCATTCAGGGTAATTATGGTAACCGAAAGACGCGGCATCACTGTAAGGGCAATTTTTTGGCCTCGTCGATGAGCATGATGGGAATATCGTCTTTGATCTCGTAGAGCAGTTTACATTTCTCGCAGATCAAGCCATCACCGGCCTCATTGAGATGGACTTCCCCCTTACACTGCGGACAGGCCAGAATATCTAATAGTTCTTTACTGATTGCCATTTTGCTTTGCGTCCTTTATGAAAATCAGATTCGGTTATTTGGTTTGGTATTGCCTGCTTTGACTTTGCCATCAGATTTTGGTAATCAGTGGCACAGGCATTTTGCCTGTGCTTTTTAACATAATATATTTATCATCTTAGGGCAAAATCTGTTTCATAGCCGCCATCACCTCCTCCACCTCAATACCGGTCATACACTCGGGGTTAAGACAGCGCCGCTGAAAGCAGGGACTGCAGGGCAGGCCCAAGCGTACCACCTGGTGGCCGTCGCCGAAGGGGCCGGTACGCCAGGGCGCGGTGGGGCCGAACAGCGCCACCACCGGCGTGCCTAGCGCCGCGGCCAGATGCATGGGGCCGGTGTCGGTGGTCACCGCCAGATCCGCCTGTTGATAAAGCCGGGCCAGTTCCAGGAGACTGGTACGGCCGCTCAGATCCAAGGCCGCAGTCTGCATCTGGGCTATAATCCGGGCAATCATCGGGCCATCGCCGATGCCGCCGGTAAATACCACCCGGACCTGCCAGTCCCGCACCAGGCGATCAGCCAACTCCGCAAAGCGAGCTTCCGGCCAACATTTGGTGGGCCAACGGGCGCTGGGATGCAGGACGATCAGCGGTCGGGAGCGATCTTGCCACAGGGGGGTCAGCCAGCCCCCGGTATCTTCCGTGAGGGGCAGCCGAAACCGGGGGACAGCCGGCGCCGCGCCCACATACTCAGCCAGGTGTAAATAGCGCCAGACCGCATGGGCCTCGCGGTCAAAGGGTGCCAGCCGCTCATTTAAGACCAGGTAACTGCCTTCCCGGGTGCGGTCATAACCGACTTTGCGGGGGCTGCGAGCTAGGGCGACCCAGACCGCACTTTTCATTAAACCCTGGACATCAAGCACCAGGTCAAACTCCCTCTGGCGCAGCCGCTTCATCAATTGCGCTAGTTGGCGCACTACGGTTGGCCAATTAAGGCCATTGTTCCCGGTCTTTAAACAGGATTGCCGCCGGGATACCCAAACTTCATCGAGAGCCGGGTGGCCGATTAACAACGGGGCCGCGGCCTCTTCCACCAGCCAGGTAATCCGGGCTTGAGGATAGGTAGCCCGCAGCGCCTCCAGGGTGGGCAAGGTATGGATGACATCCCCCAGGGCACTCAGTTTGACTAATAAAATACGAGGCTCTGGGCCATTATAAGGTTTCATTAACGGAGTTCTGATTATGCCTTTAGCTCGTTAAAATTCACGCTCCCCAACCCCTCCCAGCGTGAGGCGGGGGTGTTACCAGGTGGAAACTGGCTCAGAAAAATTTAGGCATTTAGGGGGACGAAACTCTACCTCAATATTTTTTCACCTCGGCCAAAATCCAGCGGGCCGCATCCCCCAGATCGGCAGCGATATAGACGGGCTCAGCCCGTTTCGGGCCCTGATAATATTCCAGTTCGCCCCGGCCATAGCCGGTCAGTACTAAAATGCCCCGAGCCCCGGCATTGGCGGCCAATTCGATATCAATGTAGCGGTCGCCGACCACGAAGGATCGCTTGAGATCAATGTCCATCTCCTGGGCCGCCTGTTGCAGCAGACCGGCGCGGGGTTTGCGGCAGGCGCAACCCGCGTCCGGGCTGTGCTGACAGACATAGATGCCATCCAGATAGGCCCCGCCTTGACGTAGTTCCTGTTGTAAATGTTGGTGTATCTGGTCCATCAGCGAACTGGGGAAATAGCCCCGGGCCACGCCAGACTGATTGGTAACCAACACCACCTTGATCCCGGCCTGGTTAAGCCGGGCAATGGCGCCGACACTAGCGGGCAGTAGCTGGAAGCGGCTGGGATGGTTGACATAACCCATTTCTTCATTGATGGTGCCATCGCGGTCCAAAAATACGGCGATGTTCATTCTGTCCTCGTCAGCCAGGCCCGAGCCGCGGCTACCACTTCAGCGACCGTGATCAGCTCCATGCAACGGTGGTCGGTAGGACATTCCCGCTTTAAACAGGGACTGCACGGCACCGCATGCCGCAGCACCGTGGCCAGAGGCGTAAAGGGTCCGGTGTTGTCCAGATCAGTGGAACCGAACAAGGAGACCAGCGGCACCCCCAGGGCCGCGGCCACGTGCATCAGCCCGGAATCATTGGTAATCAACAGGGCCAGGTGCTTGATTACCGCCAGGGCGGTGCGAAGCTCGGTGTCCCCCACCAGATTGACCGGAGGATGGCGCATCTGGTTGACAATCTGGCAGGCTATCGCCCGATCACCCGGTCCACCTAAAAGTACCACTTGGGCCTTAAAATCTGCTTGGAGCTGATCCGCTACCGCGGCAAACCGCTCGGCATACCATTGCTTGGCAGTGCCGTACGTAGCCCCGGGGCTGAGGCCAATGATTAACTGCCGGCAGTCAATGCCCCTTTCGGCCAGCAAGTCTTGGGCCTGGACTAATTCCCGATCCTCCACATAAAGCCTGGGAAAGGCCATGGGAACGCGCTTCCCAAAGGCCCGGAGCAACCCCAGATGCCGATAGACCTGATGTAAATGGCCCAGCTTTTCCGGCCCCTTGATGACGGTAGTCAAAAATGGGGTACGGTATTCGGTATTATAGCCGACGCGCTGGGGAATGCCCCCGCCCCAGGCAACCAAGGCCGACTCCCAGGAGTTGGGAAACAGCAGGGCGCAGTCGAAGCGCCGCGCCCGTAATTGCTTGATTAACCGCCATCTGCCTTTATTATCCGGCCTAGCATAAGAGATAATCTCGGAGACCGCGGGATGGCCTTGAAACACCGGCGCCACCCGCGGCACCGCCAGCACCGCTACCTGGGCCTGAGGGAACAAAGTCCGCAACCCACTTAGGGCCGGAAGGATCAGGACCGCGTCCCCCACCCAGTTAGTGGCCCGCACCAGCAGACGTCGGGGGGGTGCCTCTGGTAGCGGCCGCCGCGGCACTACCGTAAGACTCTCTAGGGCTGAGGCAATGCTCTCCGGCCCCGCCTTTAGGCCCGCTTCCCGAATGGCTGCTAAGTTACTCAAATCGTTCCTGGCTAAAATTCTAGGCTGGACTCCCCAAGCCGCATGGTATATTTATCCAACAATTCCACCTCCAGGCCCAGGACCAGCAAGGGCGGCTCTAGTTCCCAGCGTTCTCCCAAGCGAGCCCAATCCTTTTCGGTGGTAATCAGTCCCTGGGCTTCCAACTGTCGGCTCCGCCCGGCCAGCCGGACAAGATCTGTTATATCATAGGCATAGTGGTCCGGGAAGGGATGAAATTCGACAACCTTAGCTCCCAGTTCTTGAAGGTCGGCCGCAAACCTCCAGGGATGGGCCAGGCCGGCAAAGGCCAGCAGCCTCTGACCCCGCAAAGACTCAGCCGACGCTATCTCACCTGAGCATGGGCTCAAAACCCGACTCGGATGCAGGCTGGCGCGTAGGATGGTTTGCTCCGGAAAGGCGGCCTGGAGGGACTGATACTGCTCCAAGTGCTGCGCCTCCTGATAACGCGTCAGGACCAGGACCAGCGACCGTCGCAGGGTGCTCAGCGGCTCCCGTAACGGCCCCCGCGGCAGCAGTTGACCATTGCCCAAAGGACACGCGGCGTCAAGCAGCACCAGGTCCAGATCTCGATGTAACTGGCAGTGTTGAAAGCCATCGTCCAACAGCATCAGGTCGGGGTGGAAGCGCTCGGCGGCCAGCAGCCCGGCAGTGTAACGGTCGGTACCCGTAAGCACGGGGATACCTGGCAATTGACCGGCCAGCCAGTAAGGCTCATCGCCGCACCGAATCGGCTGGCAGTAGCGCTGTTGCCCGTCCGAGACCACTAGCACCCCGCGGGCCTGACTGCCATAACCGCGGCTGAGGATCGCCACCCGGCGGCCCTGGTCCTGAAACCGACGGGCCAGATAGGCTACCAGGGGGGTTTTGCCGGTCCCGCCCACGGTGAGATTACCGATGCTGATCACCCTGCCCGGCAGACGCCGCGCCTGGCGCCAACCCGTGTCGTATAACCACCGTCGACCGCGGGCAACCCAACCATAGCCCTTAGCCAGCGCGGTGGCCAACCCTTGCAGGAAAATTCCAGGCGGCGGGCTGCCGGGTTCGTGCTGCAACCGGGCAAAGGTCTGTTGCCACCAGTGGATCATGAAGTTTGGGCCAGCGGCCGATAACTGGCTTCCGGGTCGGTCTCGCGGTCGCGGGCCGGGTCTTCACGAAATTGCAAGTTATATAACTTCCGGTACAGGCCATTACGCTCGAGCAATTCTTCATGCCGTCCGACTTCGACTACCTGCCCGTCGTTAAGCACCACAATGCGGTCCGCCTGCCGGATGGTAGATAAGCGGTGAGCAATCACCAGGGTGGTACGGCACTGGATCAGATTATCCAGTGCCTGTTGCACCGCTCTTTCGGCTTCCGAGTCCAGGGCGGAGGTAGCTTCGTCCAGAATCAGAATCGGCGGATCCTTCAGCAAGGCCCGGGCGATGGCCAAACGTTGGCGTTCACCGCCGGAGAGCATTATGCCTTGCTCGCCGATCAGGGTATCCAAACCTTGGGGCAGGGCCTGAATAAAATCCCAGGCATTGGCGGCCTGGGCCGCCCGGATGATTTCGGTTTCGGTAGAATCGAACCGACCATAAGCAATATTATGGCGCACGGTATTATTAAACAGAATGGTCTGCTGAGTCACCATGCCGATCTGGGCCCGTAAGGATTCTATGGTTACGTCTCTGAGATCATGGCCATCAATGCTGATCGAACCACTGGTAACTTCGTAAAAACGGGGCACCAGATTGACCAGGGTGGTTTTCCCCGCGCCGCTGGGACCGACCAGGGCTACCATCTCTCCCCGACGCACCTCGAGGCTGACATTTTGCAGCACCGGACGGTCTTCATAAGCAAAGCTGACCTTATCAAAGACCAGCTCCCGAGAAATAGTCGGCAGGGTAATGGCATCGGGGCGATTGCGAATTGTGGGGGTGAGATCCAGGATGTCAAAGACGCGGCTGGCCGCGGCCAGTCCTTCCTGGACCGAGTTGTTAATGTTGGATAGACTTTTGATCGGGGCATAGAGCATTAACAGGGCGGTCAGGAAAGAAAAAAAGGTCCCGGGGGTGGAATAGCCTTTGATAACATTATAGCCGCCGTACCAGATAATCGCGGCCATGCCGATGCCCCCCAAAATCTCCATCACTGGCGACGATAAGGCCCGCGCCATCACCTGTTTCATGTATAAGCGGAAATACCGCTGGTTCTCTAGAGAAAACCGCTTCACCTCGTAATCTTCCCGACCGAAAGCCTTGACGATCCGGTTGCCGACCAGCGTTTCTTGTAAGATGGTATTAATGTTACTCATCGACACCTGGCGACGGGAGGATATCTGACGGAGTCGGCGGCCAAATTTGATAATAGGCACTACCGCCAGGGGAAATATCACCAT
>MUKC01000055.1 GCA_002049795.1 Desulfobacca sp. 4484_104
AAATAAAAGGTAAAACGTTCGCGTCTGATAGTAATATCACCCGGCAGCCTCCCCAGCCAGGGAATATGGGGGGTTAGCCAGATAATCAGGCCGATCACCACCAGGAACAGACCCAGGAAGATCAGTCCTCGACCTAAGTCACCCATAATTTAACCTCTTTACTAATTCGAGCCGAACTGTTTAGCACTCCTCGGAGACCGTTGGCGTTGATCGGGTTCCCAGAATCTCCTGGTCAATCAGGTCCTTAACGCTTAGCCCAGCTAAACGGGATGGCGGTTCACCGCTTAATAACTGCTCTAACCGGCTGGCGGGGCTGTTTTGCAGGGCAAGTGAGGGACTAAAAGCCGCCCAACGCCGCTGCCGTAAACCATTTACCACCTCCAGCGCCGGTACCCGGTCCAGAGGTCGTTGTGGTAGATAGGTGCCCAACCCCTGACCGTCGCGCCCGGCCAACTCCACCACCAAACCGGTCTGTTCCAGGGCTTTCACTAATTCCCGGGTGGATTCGGGCTCCAAAGAAAACAGTTGAGCCAAGTCCTCCAGGGTCAGGGGCTCTTGCTCCTGATAAAAGCGCTGGCCGATGGTCATCAGCGCCGCCAGCCCCAGATATTCATCGACTTTTTGGCCTTCACGCCGCGGTTGGCGAAATTCTCGGACTAATTGGGGCAGATGTTGATGGGCAAAGGCCACTTCGCTGCCGAACAGCATCACCAGCCAGCTCCAGAAGATCCAGATGATCAGGAATAATAACTGATACAGGGCTCCGTAAATGGCATTATAATAGGTTGCCGTGGCTTGAAACCAGAGAAACAGCCATTGGGCCACCTGCCACAGCGTGCCGCCGACAATACCGCCGGCCAGAGCGGAGTGGATCCGGACCCGGGTGTTGGGCATCACCAGATAAATAATGCTGAACACCAACCAGATCAGACCAAAAGAGATCAGGTAAGTGGCGGCCGAATCGAAAAATCCGGGTAAGAAGGTCTGGAAAAAGCTGCGCACCGCCGGGTGACCCTGGATGGTGCTGGCCAACGACACCGAAACCGCCATCAGCAAGGGCAGGAGCAGGAAAATACTCAAATAATCGCTCAGCTTGCGCCACCACGGGCGGGTATGAGGGACGCCCCAGATCTCATTAAAGGCCTGTTCGACATTGCTCATCACCAGCACCAGGGCGACCAGCAGCCAGACCACGCCAAAAATGCCCAGGGAGGTTACCTTAGTGCCTTCGATATAATCCAGAATCTGCCGGGCGAATTCCTGGGAGCCGCCGGCCAGCCCGGGAAGCAGTTCCGCAGCCAATAAACGCTGTAACCCCAGGCCCTTAAAAATAGCAAAGAGCAGGGCCAATAAGGGAATCAGGGCCAGGATGGTGGAATACGCCAGGGCCGACACCCGAATCAAGGACCTGCGCTGAATTAATCCCTGAAAGGCCAAAACCGGAATTTGCAGCAGGGCATGGACCCAGTTGTAGCGCTCCTCCAAGGCTTCGGGCTGCCACAGGGTATGACTGAAAAAATGACGCAAACGCGCAGGGTAACTAACCATAGAGTTATGTGCCTTAATAGAATTCCTTCAGATTCAATTGCTGCCGTGGTTGTTGCAGCATAAGGGTTCGCTGGGCGATTGCCAGATACTCCGAGTCAACCTCAAAGCCGATAAAGTCTAATCCCAACCCCGTACAGGCCTGGGCGGTATGTCCCAGCCCCAGGAAAGGATCCAATACTGATTTCACCTTTTCCAACCCGTGCAATCTGAGGCAACGCTCCGGCAGCGCCACCGGAAAGGTGGCGGGATGGGGACGGTCCTGATCCCGGCGCAAGATAGTCTTATAAGGGATAAACCAGGTGTTGCCCCGACAGCGGCGATCCTCCCGAACCTTTTCCCAGCGGCCGATATTGGTCTTGTCCTGGTACGGGACGCCGATGGCCAGCCGGTCCAGTTCCACGTCGCCGGACTTGGTCAGATGAAAAATGTATTCCTGGCAATCGTTGAGGTAGCGCCGACTGTTGATCGGCTTATAATGGCCGACCGCGATATCCCCCAGCAGGCCGGGGTAATTGCCCACCTGACTTTTTTCAATGGCAATCGATTTAATCCAGTGGATGACGTTTTGCAAGACAAAATGCCCCCGCATGACCTGGGCCACCTCAAACGGTACCCAGGGATCCGAGGGCTTGGCGCCGATATTGAGAAACAGCGAGCCGCGGTCGTTAAGCACCCGTTTGACCTGGACGGCCCAGCGGTCAAGCCAGTCGAGATATTCCTGCCGGGAGATATTATCCTGATATTTATTATAATTTATGCCCAGATTATAAGGGGGCGAGGTGACCACTACGTCGATACTGGCCGGGTCCAGATGGCGGGCCATGCCCTCCAGGCAATCCTCCAGGTACAGGGTCAGATTAGCTCCCCCGACCTTAAGATATAATGGTGATACAAGGTTGAGCTGATTTTCCGCGGGCATTTTAACCCTAAAGACCGTAGGGGCGACCCGGCGGCTCGCCCGCAGTTAAGTCGCTAATTTTTCAGGTTCCATAAATTTGGTCCAAGGCCTGGTCCAGTCGGGATCTGATCTCTTTTAAGGGCGGCATTTTGGGCGCCGGCGGCAGATCAGCCTTCTCCAGATCATAGCGCCGAAAGGCCATGCGGGCCGCCAGGGCTTCCCGATCCTGGGCACTCAAGCCGCCCGGCAGGCAGGTCTCCTCACCTTCCAGGCCCTCGATCTGCGCCGTGATCAAGTTAAAATCATAGTTGGTATTGAATCTGACGATGTCCTCGTTGAATAACTGGCAATGGGCCGCCACTTTGGCGTAGCTTTCCTGAAGATGCTCGACTTGCTGCCGCAATTGCTCATAAATCTCATGGATAAGTTGCTTGAACCGTCGGCGTTTGGTTAGACCCCGCGGGTGGTAGTGACGCAGCAGGGCCTGGCGTTCCTTCCGGTCCATTTGTTGAAATTCGTCGTAAAAAGGACGGTCGGCAATTCGCAAGGCTTGACAGACCGCGCTAATCCCGGCTTCTGAACCCAGGGCCTGGTACAGGGCGGCGAACCGTCGGGCCACCTGGCGGGCTTCGGTGCGATAGGCCGCGACTTTTTCCTGCAAAAGCTCGAAATCTTCTTCCAGATAATTACGTTCGGCAAAATAATTATCAATAATTTCTTTCTTGATAAAAATTTTGAGCGACTCTAGGGTATGGTCGATATCACTCATGTCTGGTCCCAGGGGGTTCTAGTTTATTGGTCTTCTCCGAGGCGGCTACTTTCTGATCCTGTAAAAAATCATCGATAGGAATCTCCAATTCGCCGCCCTCGCTGAGCTCAATGGTTAAGGTGCGACTGATGACGTTTTGCCGGATGATTTTGCCTTCCCCTTGGGGTAGTTTAACCTGTTTGCCAAGTCGGGGCAGGTCTTTTTTTAGTTCCAGGTAAGTAGAGTATTCAAAAGCCAGGCAGCACATCAGGCGGCCACAGAGTCCGGAAATTTTAGTAGGATTGAGGCTCAGGTTCTGTTCTTTGGCCATTCTGATCGATACCGGCTCAAAATCCTGGAGAAAGGTGGCGCAGCATAAAGGCCGACCGCAGCAGCCCAGGCCGCCGATCATCTTGGCCTTATGGCGCACGCCGATCTGACGCAGTTCAATGCGGATATGGAATTCCTGCACCAGGTCGCGCACCAGTTCCCGAAAATCTACCCGTTTCTCGGCGGTGAAGTAAAAAATCATCTTGTTGCCGTCGAAAAAGCCCTCTACCCGCACCAGATGCATGGGGAGCTGTCGGGCCTTAATGCGCTCCAGGCAGAATTCGTAGGCTTGCAGTTCTCTTTCTTGATTGCGGCGGGCCTGTTCTTGGTCTTCGGCGGTGGCCAGCCGCAGGACCGGTTTCAGGGGGCGCAGCGGCAGGTTGGGATTGCGGGGCAGGGGTGCCCGGACAATTGTGCCCAGGCCAATACCCTGTTCGGTCTCCACGATTACCTGATCGGCGGGCGCGAGGACAAAATGGCCGGAATCGAAATCATAGATCTTGCTGTGAGGCCGGAAACGCACTTTGACGATTTTATTCATCTCAAAAATCATCTGAGCCCGCAAAACCGGGGCGCTGTAATTGCATGCCTAAGATATCCAAGGTCAATTCCACGTTTAGATTGGCCCGCAACTGCCGTTGGGCCCGGTTCAAGGCCTCCAGCCGTTGTAACAGCAACGCGGCCGGAATCCGCGTCTGAGCCTGGGTTAGCTCTTCCAGCCGGTCCTGGTTGGCCAGAATGGCCCGCGGCACCTTAAAATGCAGGGCCAATAAATCCCGATACCACAGCCGCACCAGCAGCAGAAAATTTTCCAAGTCTGCGGTCTTCTGGGTCCAGGCCGTAGCCCAATCCAGGATCTCGGCTGTCGTACCTTGCGGCAGTTTCTCCAAGGCCGCCACCGCCTGATCGCGTTGGGCTACCAGGTCCTGAAACTCCGCCTCCAAAGCCTGCCCCAAGGAACCGCCGCTTAAGGCCGCCACCAGGGAGGCCTGCGTCTGGCCCAGACCGCGGCGCTTAATCAACTCCTGAATCACCAAGGCCGGCGGCAGCGGCAAAAAGGCTAAGCGCCGGCAACGGGATACAATAGTCGGCAACAGGTCATGTTCCGTAGTGGCGGTCAAGATGATGAGATTCCCGGACGGTGGTTCTTCCAAGGTTTTAAGTAAAGCATTGGCCGCGGGTTCATTCAGGGCTTCCGCGGGTTTGATCAGCGTCACCCGCCAAGGCCCGGCCAGGGGGGGAAATTCTAATTGTCGGCGCAGGTCGCGGATCTGTTCAATTTTGATCTGCGCTCCAACCCGATCTACTAACGGACTGAGCACCAGAAAATCCGGATGATTGCCCCCGGCAAAGCGACGACAGGACGCGCATTGCCCACAGGCCTCCTGGTCCGCGAGGCGCTGTTCGCAATTGAGCGCCTGGGCCAAAGCTTGGGCAGTGCTGGCCTTACCCACTCCTTTACCCCCCAAGAACAGATAGGCGTGGGGAATCTGCCCGGTCCGCAAGGCGGTTTTCAGAAAATTCAGAGGCCGCTCCTGGCCCAAGATCTCACGGAAAAACATGTGTTAGTTACGAGTTAGGCGTTTCGAGTTTTTAGTTGGGGTTCCTAGGCCAAATTCTCTACGATCAGGGAATTTCATCCAATTTCTCAATGACCCAGTGGCACCGACTTCCGGCCGTTGCCGGCAGTGAATAATACCTTCGTCACACTAAAAACCTGAAATTATTATAGGGTACGTCCCACTATTTGGGGCCAACAATCCGATAATAGCTTACTTTAAACTAAAAACTCAAAACTCGAAACTCTCCCATTCACTCCCACTCAATGGTACTGGGCGGCTTGGAAGAAATATCATAGACCACCCGGTTGACGCCTTTGACTTCATTAATCAAGCGATTGGCCAGATGTGCCAGAAAGTCGTGGGGCAGGCGGCTCCAATCCGCGGTCATGGCATCGGTGGAGTCGACCACCCGCAGCGCGATGACATGCTCATAGGTGCGCTCATCGCCCATGACCCCTACGGTTTTCAGAGGCAACAGCACCGCGAAGGCCTGCCAGACCTGGCGATAGAATCCAGCCGCCTTTATTTCGCTGAGGACGATGGTATCGGCGGCGCGCAGAATGGCCAACCGTTGCGGCGTCACCTCGCCCAGAATGCGGATCGCCAGACCCGGCCCGGGAAACGGATGCCGCCAGATCATTTCCTCCGGGAGGCCCAATTCCCGGCCCAGTTCCCGCACCTCATCCTTAAACAGCTCCCGCAGCGGCTCGATCAGGGCCAAGGGCATGACTTCGGGCAAGCCGCCGACATTATGATGCGTCTTGATAGTGGCGGAGGGGCCTTTAAAGGAGACGCTTTCAATCACATCGGGGTACAGGGTGCCCTGAGCCAGATATTTCACCTGGCCGATTTTCTGGGCTTCCTCGGCAAAGACCCGGATAAACTCCTGACCGATGCGGCGCCGCTTTTCTTCGGGATCCGTCACCCCGGCCAGAAGTTGCAAGAAACTGGCGGTAGCGTCCACATATACCAGGTTGATATGGAAATTTTCCCGGAACACTTGCACTACTTTTTCGGCTTCGCCCTGGCGCAACAGGCCGTTATTGATAAAGATGCAGGTCAACTGGTTGCCGAGGGCCCGGTGCAGCAAAACCGCAGTGACCGATGAATCCACCCCGCCGGACAGGGCACAGATAACCCGGTCATGACCTGCTTTTGCCCTAATGGCCTGGGTGGTGGCCTCTATAAAGGACTGCATGGTCCACAGCGGCTTAAGACCGCAGATGCGAAACAGAAAGTTGGCCAGCACCTCACGGCCCTGGGGGGTATGTTCCACTTCCGGATGGAACTGCACCCCGTAAATCCGGCGCCGGGCCTCCCGAACCGCTCCAATCGGCGCGGTATCACTATAGCCGATGATCTCCAGGCCGGGGGCGACTTCGGCCACCAGGTCCCCGTGGCTCATCCAGACGGTTAACGGCGATTGCAGGCCGTAGAACAGATCCTCAAAATCGGTGATGTGGAAAACCTTGCGGCCATATTCCCGGGACACGCCCGCGGCCACTTTGCCGCCCAAGACATGATTGAGAAGTTGTAGACCATAACAAACACCTAAAATCGGCACTCCTAAATCAAAGAGTTCCGCGCTGGTTAGGGGCGCTTTAGGTGCATAGACACTGCCCGGACCGCCTGACAGGATAATGCCGCCGGGGGCAAAGCGCCTGATGTCAGCGAGCGGCATGACATAGGGATGAATCTCACAATAAACCTTGAGCTCCCGGACCCGTCGGGCGATTAACTGAGTATATTGCGACCCGAAATCTAAAATTAGGACCTTTTGTTGATGGGGATCAAGCATTATTTCATCGAGCCCGGTGATGGGGCCCCTATCTGATAAAATTTTCTTTAAATTTATTATATTATAAGCTAGCCCGAGGGTAAACAGCAAGTGCCACCGGGTAGGGTAGGGGGGATAAATTTACTGGCCTGGCCAAGGCATGTTTTTTGCTTCTCTATAATTTATTGGGAAAAGTATGAATCAATTCTCCGAACTTGAGACCAGGGGCGGAAAGGCTGGACTACCGCCCATTTGCGCCGAATGTCCATGGCTGGAATGGCGGGAGGGGCAACCAGGCTGTGTTAATTATAAAACCCTGTTGTGCCGCCTGGCTCCAGCCCAGGTGATTGAAAAGTATTTTGAATTTAAGATCTTCGCCAAATGACCACTAGAGGAATCTTGCCCCCCTAGCCAGGGTAATAACACCCCTTAATCTGGTGAATTTTTAAGTAAGGTCTCCTCATCCACCCCGGCTGGAGCGGTAGCGGACCGTAAGTGTCCAGTAATTTTGCCAAAGGCTAACACCCGGGTCCAGGCCTCCAGGGGCACCTGTGCGGGGTCAAAAAGGATATGGACGATGCCGCTTTCATCCTCAAAGGCCCGATTGCGGATGGTTACCGCTACCTTGAGCTTGCCGTGCTCTCGAGGTCCGATGTGAATGTTGATGTCTTCCCGGTGAGGATAGGGAATACCTGAAACTGTGATAGTTTCCCCGCCCTTTAGTTCTCCCAGGGCACCCAGGCGGAAGTTATAGAAGGCACTGAGGGGATCATAAATCGGCCGCTTAAGTTCCGTGAACCACTTGAGCTTAATCTCTCCTTCAGCATCAGCCTGCCAGAGTTCCAGACGGCCCTGGTCGTAGTCGAAACGATATTCCTTGTAGTGATGCTTACCCTTGCGCCAGGATTCTTCCCAATAGGTCGTGGGTTGCAGTTTCCCTTGGGTATAGGTCATGCGCGTGCGATAGCGATCCCGGCGATGCGCGGTAAAAAACCCTAAGATTCCACGCGTATGTCCCTTAATCTCAGCTTCATAAAGGTCCGGGGCGATTTTACTCAGGCTGATGGTAGTCCGGGCCGCATCCTTGAGCATCAGGACGTCCACCGAGTATTCTAAAGTTTCCGGGGATAGGTCAATGGCTCCGATAAAACCGGGATTAACAGCAAGCACTGCCGGCAGCCAGACCAGCAGGCAACCGGTCAACAGCGACCAGAATCTCATGATTGGCGACGCTTGGCGGATTTACGCCGGGGGCGACTGGACTTATCGGTTTCCCAAAGGACATCCTGGCCGAAATGATCGTGCCACCAGCTCTGATAATTGTCCTCGGGGGTGCTGGGTTCAGCAAGGTGATAAACGTAATTCTCTAAGTATCGGAGTATCAGATGATAAGCCTCATTGATTTCCTGCATGCGGGCATGGTGCGCCTCCAGGGAGTCGGGGGCGGCATTATCCGGATGCCAGCGCCGGGCCGCCCGACGATAAGCCGCCTGAATATCTTTGCGGGTGGCCCGGACCCCCAATCCCAAAACCTGTCGGGCTTTCTCCAAATCCATGCCACCTCCCTGGTCAGATGGTAATGCTAAGCAATCGGGGTTGCGCGCGTAAAAAAATTAATTGATCGTGCTCTTAGCTTTAGCTGTGGAACCTAATGGGAAAATATCTTGCTTGCCGAGGCAAGTCAACTTTTTTTCTAAATCTCGAAAACGCTATTTACCAAAGATTGCTAACTTAATTATTTAATAATAACAGCAAAGTAGAGAATTAGTGAAATTTTTCTGTTGACTTTCGGTGGCCAACCTGCTATGAACGTCCCTCTGTAGACATATAGATGCGCTGGTTGGAGGACCAAAGATAGTTTGTCGAAGTTCTCCGTTCTGGAAAAAACGGCGGAGCCAGCCATCAGGTGAAATTTTCTACCCGAAAGGGCGGATAAGGGCACAAGGACGCTTCCGGACCGTTTACCACCTCGGCAGCAAAGCAAGCTATTGCGGCGATTCACCGCGGGCTGCTCGATTTTTTACAACCGCTTAGCTTTTCTCGACAACTTTCTTCAATACCAGCATAACTAAGGATCCAGATTGGGGGACTACTATACCCAAAGGTTAAGGTAGCACTATTTGTTCCCTAGATCGTCAGGGTCAACGGAGGTGTACCTGATGAAAAGAATCCTTTTTTGCTGCATATTTTTATTGGGGTTGATAATTTTTAGTGGGCCGGAGCCCACGTGTTCCGTGGATATGGCGGTGGTGACGGTTACTGCCTACCATCCGGGGGTACGGGCCCGTGATTCGCGCCCCGGGATTACTGCTTCCGGCCGGAGGGTGCAAGAAGGCATGGTAGCCCTTAGTCGGGACGTGGAATATATGTTAGACCTGGAGTTTGGCGATGAAATTCGCCTGGAAGGTCTAGGAGTATATCAGTTTCAGGATCGGACTGCCTACCGTTGCCGGAAAAAAGCTGATATTTTCTTGAATTCCTACCGGAAGGCCAGGCACTTTGGGGTCAGACGCAATGTTTTGTTGCTCAAACTGGTCTAGCTCGTCTGTTTAACCCGTTCAATGTAACCGCCGGTCCGGGTATCGATTTTTACCACGTCTCCTTCCTCAATAAAAAGCGGGACCTGAATCGGCGCGCCGGTCTCCAGGGTGGCGGGTTTGGTAGCGCCGCTGGCGGTATCGCCGCGCACCCCGGGTTCGGTGTGGGCGATCGCCAGTTCGACGAAGGTCGGCAGTTCCACCCCGATCGGCTGCCCTTTATAAAAGAGCACCTGCATATTGATGTTGTCCTGCAGGAAATTTCGGCTGTCGCCCATCTGCTCCGCGGTTAGGCTCAACTGCTCAAAGGTCTCGTTGTCCATCAGGCAGTAGCTATCACCCTCCTGATAAAGATATTGCATGCTTTTTTCCTGCAGGTCGGGGCGGGCAAATTTTTCCCCGGACCGGAAGTTTTGCTCCAGGACGCGGCCGGTAATCAGATTTTTGATTTTGGTCCGCACAAAGGCTCCTCCCTTACCAGGCTTAACATGCAAGAAGTCAACGATTATGTAGGGCGTGCCGTCAATTTCGATTTTTAAACCTTTTTTGAAGTCGCTTGTAGTATACATATTTATTTACTCAGATTTATGGGCTTGTAGGGCCTGTTGCCATTTCTGTAGAGTGTGGAGGACTTGGATCCGCCCCCGGGGTTGCTTGGACACGGGAATCTCTGGCATGGCTTCGGTGGCGGGCCGGGCTGCCCCCCTGGTCTCTGAAGCGGTGGACCCCTGTAATAATCGATATAAGGTTTCAGCCTCCCGGGCTTCTGGGCCCAGATCCCGAAGCTGGAAGATCTGTGCCAGGGCCGCAAAGACCTCAGCCAAGCGGCGGATCTGCTCGACCACTGGGAGAAGGGTGGCCTCGGCCTCGCTTAGCTGGTTGAGGGCCACCAATGATCGACCCAGCAACAAACGCAATTCCAGGTCCTCGGGATAGAGTTGCAGCCCCCGACGACTGACCTCGACGCTGGCGGCGTAGTCCTGTTGGTGAAAATAATTCTGCCCTAATAAAAAGCAGGCCCCGCGGCAGGGGTCTTTATCGAGTATTTGGCAGAGATAATCAAGTTCGATATTCAACAGTGGCCTCATGGTTTCGGTTTAATAGTTTTTCCTGACTTGGGCTTGGTACTTTTCGCCAAGGGCTGAGGCCGCGAGGTAGACGGCGCGGTCTGCAAGTCAGGATTTAAATGGTAAATCCGCTCATCGGGTTTGATGTAATGCAGTTCACGGCGGATCATATCCTCGATCATCTCCTGATCGTGTTGCAGGCGTTCAATGGTCTTCCACAGACGTTCATTTTCGGCTTTGACAGTCTGGTTGGTCCGGAGCAACCGGTCCCGCTCTTGGGAAAGTTTATATAAATGATACAATCCCTTATTACCAAAAACCAAGGTTCCGGCCAGACCTAAACCGACCAGTAGCAGGATACTCCAGAAAAATGGCCCCATCTTGTTACCATGCACTGGATGGGTCGGGCCGGACGAAGTTTTTCCTTCTTTACCGGCACCGCTGTGGACCAGTTTACTGCCGAATTTTAGTTTATTGAAGCCCTCGAGTTTCATAGCTAGGGTTATAATGCCAGATAACCTCGGTCAGGGTCAACAAAAATCCGTTTTTCCAGTGAATTTCCCTAAGAGGATAATAACTTCAACTCAATAACCAAGAATTCGCTTGCTTTTTATGTCTGTAAAGGCATAATCAAAATGATAGAAAGGTTCACCACGGAGTTAAACTAGGCTGTTTAAGTGTCAATGGTGCCATGATGGCATTAAACCATGGTCGTTGTCTTGGCTGGAGGGGCTGATGCGAGCAGGTAGATGGACTAGATCTCAGTGTTATTGGTGGGGCTGGTCAGTAGGGGTAATGTTGCTAGTTGTGGGGCTGATCATAGCCTCTCCGGCCTGGTCCGAGGTACGGATAATCTGTGCCTCCACCACCAGTACCCAGAACAGCGGCTTATTTGACTATCTGTTGCCGATTTTTAAACAGCAGACAGGTATTGAGGTGGCGGTGGTAGCCGTGGGCACCGGCCAGGCCCTGGAGATGGCCCGCCGCGGTGATGCCGACGTGGTATTGGTGCATGACCCTCAGGCCGAGCAAAAGTTTATCGACGAAGGTTACGGGCTGGAGCGCCGCCAGGTGATGTATAATGATTTTATCATCGTCGGCCCTGGCTCCGACCCGGCCCAAATCAAAGGGATGAAACAGGCTTCCGAGGCGTTCCAGAAAATCGGCCAGGCCGGGTTTAAATTCATCTCCCGGGGTGATAAATCGGGGACGCATAGCAAGGAATTGCTGATCTGGGAACAGACCGGGCTGAAACCCCAGGGCCAACCGAACTATCTAGAGGCCGGACAGGGGATGGCCAGCACCCTGCGCATGGCCAATGAGAAGCAGTCTTACACCCTGGTCGACCGGGGGACCTGGCTGTCCAGTAAAGAGCGGGAGCCTTTGGATTTATGTCTGCTGGTGGAAGGCGATCCTGTGCTGTTTAACCAATATTCGGTCATCGTGGTCAACCCCGCGAAGATTGCCCATGCCAAGGTAAAGCCGGCCACCCAGTTTGCCGCGTGGTTGGTTTCTCCGGCTGGCCAGAAGCTGATCGGCGACTTTAAGGATAACAAAGGCCAGCAGCTTTTTCATCCCAATGCCAAGTAGGAGTTTGGGTTATTAGTTTTAGTCGGTAGTTTTAAAGCACTAAGTAGGTTTCATTAGGAAACCCGATATGCTCCCTCTCCCTTGAGGGAGAGAGTCGGGGTGATGGTGATTAAGCTTTTGAAATTAATAATATTTATCCCTCACCCTAAACCTCTCCCCGCCAGCGGGGAGAGGGAATAATGGAGTTGTCAGATGGACACTAATTAACAGGGAGAACTAACAACTAAACCCAAAAACTAAAACTAAAACCAACAACTCGAAGCAGGAGAAAATAAGTATCCAACTTCTGGCAAGGAATAATCAACAGTCTGGCCCTATTGATCGGCGGGGATGCGGAAATATACGCTATTATTGGCCGGTCGTTGCTGGTTTCCGGGACCGCGGTCGCTCTGGCCGCGGTTCTGGGGGGCAGCCTGGGAATCTGGATCGCCCTGACCCCGTTCCGGGGGCGCCGGCTGATTATAAATATCCTCAACACCATGATGGGCCTGCCGCCGGTGGTGGTGGGCCTGGTGGTTTATCTGCTGCTCTCCCGGAGCGGACCTTTAGGGGCGTTGCGTCTGCTTTTTACTCCCAGTGCCATGATTCTGGCCCAAACGGTGCTGGCTGCGCCCATCGTGGCCGCGTTAACGGTCAGCGCCCTGCTCAGTGTGGATCCCAAAATTCGAGATAAGGCTATTTCTTTAGGGGCTAACGAGCGCCAGGCCGCCTGGATAGTGGTGCGGGAAGCCCGTTTTGCCCTGATGGCCGCAGTGATCGCCGGATTTGGGCGAGTCAACGCCGAGGTCGGGGCGGTGATGATGGTGGGCGGCAACATTGCCGGTTATACGCGGGTGATGACTACTACCATTGTCCTGGTTACCTCCCAGGGGCGGTTTGAACTAGCCATCGCCCTGGGAGTGGTCTTGATTACTTTGGCTTTTTTGATTAATTTGCTGCTCCAGATCCTGCAAGGCGGCAGGGGTTAGAATGGCAAGACCTATAGTTCTATCTGCTCAAGAGGTGTCGCACTGGCGCAATGGCGTGCGTCTAGTGGACCGGGTCGATTGCCGTTTTGAAGCGGGGCGGGTCTATGCCATCGTCGGTCCCAACGGCGCCGGCAAGACTACATTGTTGCGCTTCCTGGGCCTCTTGGAAAAACCAGACCAGGGGCAAATCTTCCTGAACGGCGTTGATACTACGGCGCGCTGGCCCGATTGTCTGGCCCTGCGGCGGCAGATCGGCTTTATTCATCAACATCCGGTGCTGTTTCGGACCAGTGTCTGGGAGAACGTCAGGGCCGGGTTGCGGTTCCGAGGTCAGCCCCGGAGTCTGATAGATCCGCAGGTGCAGGCCATGCTGTCCGCCTTTGGGTTGGCCCACCTGGCCCGCCGTGCCAGCGATTCACTCTCCGGCGGCGAAGCCCAGAAGGTGTCGCTGGCGCAGGTCATGGTGTTTGCGCCGTCAATTCTGTTGTTGGACGAACCCACGGCCAGCCTCGACCCGCGCAATACCTTAGAGATCGAGGAACTCATCAGAGTTATCAATCAACAACACGGTATTACCATCGTGCTGGTGACCCATGACCTGGGTCAGGCGGAGCGCCTGTCCGATGAGCTGATTTTCATGTGTCAGGGGCAGATAGTTGAATCCGGCTCAACTCGGACAGTGTTAGATAATCCCCAAGAACCGCGCACCCAATCCTTCCTGTGCCGTCAGCTAGTCCTTTAACTGCAATTAAGCCCGGTAGGGGTATGATGATCTTCTTAAACGAGGTTTAATACAGTTTTCTGTTTTTAGTCTTCGCTTTTCTGTTGAAATGCTTAATTTAATCAATGTGGTAAGCGCTGAATTCGGTGCATTTGACTGAAAACTTAGTATAAATTCCGGCTGGCCTTTATCAAAACTCGGCCAACGCAATGGGAGCTTGGATGAGCTATGCTCCACCGCCCCAAGAGCGGTTTGATTATTCTGGGGGATTTGGTTTTAGGCCCTGGGAATCAAGCGGATAAAATATATAGTCCCGAACGCGCCTTCGGCTCCGACTTGATGAGTATGGCTGTCATAGTGTTCGATGCGGGCTTCCAGGTAGTCCTCATCCCGCCCCATGCTGGTAGCCCAATCCCAGTCGCCGCTGCAGGCATAGACCATGGCTTGCAGCAAGACGGCTCCGCCATTACGGGCGGTGGGGTCGAAGGCAAAGACCGCGCCGCAGGGACAGCGCCCGCCCTCGAACTCATACCATTGATCGTCTTCGATCTCCTGGGGACGCTCAATTTCCCGGTCACAAAAGGGACAGCGAGCCGGGAAGGTTCTGTCTTGCTGCTTACACAATAGGTGTTCCCAACGCATTATTAATCCTTTCTTCCGATCCTGGAGCAAAAACCCCAGAAGTCTGGACATTTTTAATATTTTAACTGAGTATAAAGTTTTCCTCAACAATTGTCGCTAGATTTGCCCCTGATGAGCATCTAATCCTGCCCCAGACGGCAATTTACGGCGGTCAGAAATGACTTTCCTCCTGGAACCAAGGTTAGAAAAAAGGGGTAATTTAGCAGAATGGTCCTTGGTGAGTCCCGGTGATTCGAAGAGGATGATTAGCTGGATTTTTTCGCTTATTAATGAGGGTTATCTAAAACAGCATAAACAATCAACAAGATCAGCCCGAGCAAGGATTATGAGTCATCCAGTTAATTTACCTTTCAGGCTGGGCCAGTCTGGGTTTTCCCGGCCGGAGGCACTGGTTCCACGGTTAGGTCATAAGGGGAGGCCTTGGACTGCATATTTTTAAGCTCACTGGTGACAGTCGCCAGGTTCTGTTTCAATTGCCGGATCGTCTGACGATGCCTGATCCACTCGAACAATAAAAACAGGCTCACCGTCAAGGCCCCAATAAAACCGGTAAACAACAATAGCAACCAGAGGGGAATCGGCAAGCTCTGAAAGGTATAAAAATAAACATTAAACTGCAGCTTGACTTCGTATTCCAAGGTAGCCAAATTCTGCTTGATAAATACGATGGCGACAATGAACAACAGCGTGACAAAGATTATCTTGAAGTGCCGCATGATAAGTCTCCGTCCTTTAAGGCCTGGAAATGCGGGGCTAATTTTTCATAAGTCTGACGGAAATGTTCGGGGATCACCCGGACTTCGCTAAAGACCGGAATATAATTAGTGTCCCCCAACCATCTAGGGACAATATGAAAATGTAAATGGCTTTCGAACCCCGCTCCCGCCACTTGTCCTAAATTAAGCCCGACATTGAAGCCATCGGGACGCATTACTTGCTTTAGAATGGCCAGGGATTGTCGGACCTTGAGCATCAGGTCCAATAATTCGGCCTCGCTCAGGTCATCAAGTCCCGGCACATGGCGCAAGGGGGAGACCAGCAAATGGCCATTAATATATGGATATTTATTCATCATCACCCGGCTATAGCGGCCACTGAACAGCACCAGCCGAGACTTTAAATCTTCGCCGGGCTGAGGACAGAAGATGCACTCCTGGGGTTTGTCCTCTCCCAGAATATATTCCATCCGCCACGGCGCCCACAGTACTTTCATGATTGCAGTTCCACCTTATATAAAAGTTATACACCCTCAACAAGGCAATTACTATTTATTTCGCATGGATATGTTAGTCATTATAAAATTTTATACTATAGCAAGTTGATAAAAAACTTCAAGTACTTTTGTCGGCGG
>MUKC01000056.1 GCA_002049795.1 Desulfobacca sp. 4484_104
CTCATCCTAGCCAACCAGATAGGCAAACCATTGGCCTGGCGGCCCGCGGTCCAGCCGTCCAAATAGGCCAATTTCACCAGCAGAGCCGCGGTTTGAATGGCATCTAGGCGAAAATTGCTACCGATGATTTTATGATAATACTTGGGCTGGGAGCCGTGCACCCGCAAAACCTTTAACTTGTCATAAAGCTTGGGGGCATTGGTGACCACCATCCCCCCATCCCGGCATTGGTGACCACCATCCCCCCATCCCCCAGGCCGCCCAGGTTTTTGGAAGGGAAAAAACTGAAGCAGCCGGTATCAGCCATGGACCCGGCCCGTTTAACTATTAGGGAGCCATCAGACTGCCGCCAGTCTCTCTGACGGCGGCGCCGAAGGGCCAGGACCTGGGCCAGTTTTCCGGAATCAATATTATAGATTACAGAGTCAATATCAACGAACACCGGCGTTGCCCCCAGCCGGGCAATGGCCCCCGCAGTGGCGAAAAAGCTGTACGCTGTGGTGACCACTTGGTCCCCGGGGCCGATATCCAGAGCCATCAGCGAGATCAGCAGCGCGTCAATTTCGTCCTCAATAGCCTGATATTGGGCTTTGAGGTCCAGCAAAGGCACATGCATAGGTAACAAACCTTTTGGGCGCAGATAATGTGGGTAATTAGAAGCCGCGGCTTTCAGGCCTTAAATATATGTGCCTGGTGATAATCCTTAAAGGCGTTCCGGGTGTCCACAATCAGGCGCGCCTGGGCGGCAATCAGCCCGTAGTCATAGGCCGAATGATCGGTCACCAATAACACACAATCGGCCTGTTGTAACACTGCCTCGTTCAGAGGGGTTGAAGTCATATCGAAGCCCGGATAACTACGCATGCCCGTTAAGCGAGGAATGTGAGGATCATTATAGCTCACGATTGCCCCTTCCCGCTCCAGTAAATTAATGACTTTAAGGGCCGGTGATTCACGAAAATCATCAACATCCTTTTTGTAGGCCACGCCCAGCACCAACACCGCCGCCCCTTTCAGCGGCTTGGCAAATTGATTCAAGGCTTCGGCCACGCGCTGTACCACGAAATAGGGCATATAGGTGTTGATCTCCCCGGCCAGTTCAATGAACCGGGTGGAAAAATCAAATTCTCGCGCCTTCCAGGTCAGGTAAAAGGGGTCAATCGGAATACAATGGCCGCCCAGACCCGGGCCCGGATAGAATGCCTGAAAGCCGAACGGTTTGGTTTGAGAGGCCTCGATGACTTCAAAAACATCCAGCCCCATGCGCAGGCACAGCATCTTGAGTTCGTTCACCAGCGCGATGTTCACCGCCCGATAAATATTTTCCAGCAGCTTGCTCATTTCCGCGGCCTGGGTGGAAGACACCGGGATGACCCGTCCCACTACCTGGGTATAAAGAGCCACGCCATGCTCCTGGCAGATCGGGGTCACGCCCCCGACCACCTTGGGAATGGTGCTGACCTGATAGCGCGGATTGCCAGGATCTTCCCGCTCCGGCGAAAAAACCAGATAAAAATCATCCCCCACTTTGAGGTTGCCACTCAGAATCGGCAACAACAATTCCTCGGTCGTGCCCGGATACGTGGTGGACTCCAGGGAAATCAGTTGACCGGGACGCAGGCTGGCGGCAATTAACCGGGCGGTGTGCTCGACAAACCGCAGATCCGGCTCGCGCTTGGCAGTTAACGGGGTCGGGACACAGATAATCAGCACATCGGGCTCACCCAGACGGCTCATATCCTGAGTAGCCTCAAATCTTTGTCCGTCACCCTGTGGTTGCACCAGCTCGGCTAGCCGGCTCGCCGGGATATGCTTGATATATGATTCACCCCGATTCAAAAAGTCTATCTTCTTGGCATCAGTATCAAAACCCAGTACTTTGAAACCCACCTGGGCAAAGCGTAGTACCAGCGGCAAGCCTACGTAGCCTAAGCCAATGATTCCCACCAACGCCTGTTTATCTCTGATTTTGGCGAGCAGATTCACGATAATTTTCCTTCCTTGATAAGTCAGCCCGAAGTACCGAGCTTAATTTTCCGTCCCCAGTCATAGTTAAATTTTCAATTATCATATATTCTTGGAAAAGCAAAACACTAAATGACCTCACCAGGGGCTTGCTTCCCTGAGGTAAATCATTAACAATATAATTAGCCGAACCGTCGCTTATGAGCCTGCGGCTCTCTACCAAAGGTGATTCAGGAAGAGGTATCGTTATTTCTGACTGAGTGGAGCGGCCGCGGAGTAATCCTGGAGGACGAGGAAGTCCCATCAAGGCCGGAAGCCAGAACCGGCATTAAGGTCTATTTTCCCGCCGCGGAGTTTGGCCCGCTCCAGGATAAAGAACTGGAACAATATCTAGAACGCCTCAAGTCGCATGGCTACCGTATCGGCCCGGTGGCCCGACGCCTCCTGTGGGAAGAGGATTGGGCCTATACCTGGCAGGCCTACTTCAAACCGCGCAAACTCACCCGCCGGATCGTCATCCGCCCGCCCTGGGAGGATTATCAACCCGCGGCGGAAGAAATCGTGTTGACCATCTATCCCGGCATGGCCTTCGGCACCGGCCGCCATCCCTCCACCCGGTTGTGTCTGGAGGCCATAGAAGAGCTCCTGGGAGCCGGACTGGAACCCATAAGCGCAGGCCGCTGGCAAGCCTTGGATGTGGGCACCGGCACCGGTATCCTGGCCCTGGCCACGGCCCGCTTCGGGGCCCGGGTGCTGGCCATTGATATCGACCCGGAAGCAGTATCCGCTACTCGGAAAAATATCCTGCTCAACCAGCTTCAGGATCTGGTCCGGGCCGAGGATCTAACCCTGGAGTCGATTCGCCAGAAGTTTACGCTTATCCTGGCCAATCTTACCGCCCCCGACCTACAATCACTGGCCGAAGCCTTGGCCGGACGTCTGCAACCTGGCGGCTCACTGATCATCTCCGGCTTTTTGGAGGACGACGTCCCCCGCCTGGTGGCCCATTTCACCGCCCAGGGCCTGCAGCAGACCCGCACCTACAGCCGGGAAGATTGGGTAGCCCTGGTCTTTAACCGCTATTAAAATTATGCCTCTAGTCGGTAAGGTTACGTAAATCATGAATAATAAAACCGCAGACCGCCATCTTGAAAGATTACCCTTATCACTAAGGGGAGGCTATGATAGAATAATTAGTCAGTTACAAAAGCAGAAAACAGGGCACCCATTAAGGATCAGCCCTTGCGTTTCGTGGAAGTGCCGCCTCCCGCGCCCGGACCTGGGGAAATCTTGCTGCAAGTCAACTATTGTGGGGTTTGTCATACGGATTTACACACGGTTGAGGGTGAATTGCCGTTGCAACGTCTGCCCATCATCCCCGGACATCAGATAGTCGGGAAGATTGTTGACCAGGGACCGGGAGTCGGCCGTTTTCAGTTAGGAGAGCGAATCGGCCTGGCCTGGCTCAATCAGACCTGCGGACATTGCAAATATTGCCAGAGCGGCCGGGAAAACCTATGTGAATCGGCCCAGTTTACCGGTCTGCACCGCGACGGCGGCTATGCCGAGCTGGTCACCGCGCCCGCCGACTTTGCTTATCGGCTGCCGACGGCGTTATCGGACCTGGCCTTAGCTCCCTTAATGTGTGCCGGTATCATCGGCTACCGGGCCTTAAAGCAGAGCGATCTTAAACCCGGCCAGCGTTTGGGCCTTTATGGTTTCGGGGCTTCAGCGCATATCGTTATTCAAGTGGCCCGGTATTGGGGCTGCGAAGTGCTGGTCTTTACCCGCAGTCCCGGACACCAGGAATTGGCCCGGAAACTGGGCGCGGTCTGGGTGGGAAGAGCCGAGGATACCCCCCCTACCCCACTGGATTGCGCCATCTTGTTTGCCCCGGCCGGAAACCTGGTGCCAGAAGCCTTGCGAGTCTTAGACCGGGGCGGTACTCTGGCCCTGGCCGGGATTTATCTTTCACCCATACCGGCTTTAGATTACGAACAACACCTGTTTTATGAAAAAACCGTGCGCTCGGTAACTGCCAGTACCCGGCAGGACGGCCAGGAATTTCTCCAATTGGCCGCCCAGATCCCGATTCATACTGAAACCCAACTTTTTAAGCTGGAGGAGGCCAACCAGGCCCTGCAACTGCTCAAGGCCGGAAAGATCAACGGTGCCGGGGTGTTGGCGATTAAGCCCTAACTATCCATAATGATAAGGTCATGACAACCGAACCCTAGCGGCGCAAGCATCTCAGGCTTAAAGAATATGATTATTCCCAGAATGGGGCATATTTTATGGCCATTTGTGTAGAAACGCGAAAATGTTTATTGGGAGCTATCGAAGATAGTGATAGGAGTTTAAGTATATATGGAACCATAGCGGCAAATTTTTGGGAAGATCTGATTAACCATTACTTAAATATAGAATTGGACGGCTTCGTGGTAATGTCAAATCATATCCATGGAATAATAAAAATCGTAGGCTCGACCCGGCGGCTCGCCCCTACGAACACGACCAATAAAACTATCAGAAATCGGATTATTAATACAAATGAAAACCATAAAAATTGAAGGCGTCACCCTCCATCTGGCCCATCCTGACGAATTAGACCTGACCTGGGTAGGACAGGAGGAATTGTTGGCCCAGGTGCTGGCCGCCTGGCTGGTGGTGGATGAGCGAGATCTGCCCCTCAATCCTCGGCTGTTGGGTAAACCCGGGGTCGGCAAAACTACCCTGGCCTATGCCGCGGGCCAGAAGCTGGGTCGGGAAGTTTATCTGTTTCAGGCCACCATGGACACCCGGCCTGAGGATCTGCTGGTCACCCCGGTAATTGCCGGTTCCAACAAGATCCAATACATGGCCAGTTCGCTGGTCACCGCCATGCTCCGCGGCGGGGTGGCGGTGATCGATGAGGCCAACCGCATGAGCGAAAAAAGCTGGGCCTCGCTGGCTCCACTGTTGGACAGCCGGCGTTACGTGGAGTCGATCGCCGCCGGCATCAAGATCAAGGCCCACCCCGATTTTCGCATCTGTGTGACCATGAACGACGACGCCTCCACCTTCGAGGTGCCGGAATATATCCATTCCCGGCTCATGCCCCAGATCGTGGTGGATTTCCCCAGCACCGACGAGGAGCGGCGCATCCTGGCTCATAATCTGCCCTTTGCCCCGGATTTTATCCTGGATTACGTGGTCAACTTCCTGCAATTGGCGCACCAAGCCCATGAACGCTTTACGGTCCGGGATGGCATCAACATTGCCCGCTACGCCTTTAAATTGTCAAGCTCATCAACCACGAAAACACGCCGGCACTTAACCAAGGTTTCCGGTCAGGAGATTTTCCGCTCCTGCCTGATCCAGGCCATCACCCAGATTTTAGGGGAGGACGCCCTGGAACATGTCTCCCACTGAGGTCAACCCCCGTCCCCCGGCGTACATCCCCTATCAGGATCTGGCCCTGGTACCCATTTTACACGGCCGTCTGGAATGCGCCCTGCTGGTGCGCCAGGCCTTTGCTCAGTATCAGCCCCAGGCCCTGGCCGTCGAACTGCCCCCCACGGTTCAGGCCGCGGTCTTACGGGCCGTGGCTCGTCTGCCCCTGCTCTCGGTAGTTTATTATGAGGAAAGCGATGGCCGCCTGGTCTATTTCCCCATCGAACCTACCGACCCGCTGATTGAAGCCCTCCGTCTGGCCCAGGAGCATAATTTGCCAGTATATTTTATTGATCGGGAAGTGGAGGGTTACCCCCGCCTCCGTGAGGCCTTGCCCGACCCTTATGCCCTGACCCAGATCGGCCTTCCAGCCTATGCCGAAGCCTACCGGCAAAGTTGCCCGGGCCTAAACGCAAACTGGCCGGACCTGCTGCGGGAGCAGGCTATGGCCTATCACTTACGGGAGTTGCAAAAGCGCTATGCACGTCTGTCGGTCGTGTTCGGGTTGGCCCACTATCCCGGCCTGCTAGAGCAACTAACCCGGCCCCAGGCCCACCCCCTGGAAAAGCGCAAAAGGTCCGGTGTGATGCTGGCCCATCTGGCCGAGGAGTCCAGCCGCGAGATCTTGTCGGAAATTCCATATCTGGCCGCGGCCTATGAGCAGGCCCGCCCGGAAATTCCGCCCGTTAAACTGGATCGCCTGCAACTGCATCAGCAACTCATCACCGAGGCCGTAGTCCGGTACCAAAAAAATCAAGGGGACCCTGTTTCCCCCACGCAACAGGCCCTCCTGCACCAGTTTGCCCGCAATTACGCCCTGATCCAGGGACATCTGACCCCCGACTTCTATCAACTGGTGGTAGCCGCACGCGGGGTCGCCGACGACGATTTTGCTTATGAAGTCTGGGACTTGGGAGCGACCTATCCCTGGCAGTGCCAGGACCCTGGCCTGCCGGTTATCCGACTAAAGGGGGAAGATCTGTTTCTCAACCAGAAGCCCATCCGTTTTCAACGCCGGTTTCGTCAGACCCGACGGCGACTGCTACCCATGCCGGTCCGGACCCGGCCCCGCGAAGACCGACCCGGCCAGTGGCGGCAGGCCTGGCGCGGGACCGGTATCTGTTCCTATCCCCCAGAAGATCTGGTGGTCGAAGACTTCGGTGACTTTGCCTGCAAGAAAGCTATGCATACGCTTTCCGAGCAGAATCGGCGGGTTGAGCCATTTACCACTTCCCTTTTAGACGGCATCGCAGTCCGGGAAACCATCCGCAACTGGCATGAACGGGTGATCTATGTGCTGGAAGAACGGCGGGTGCCCGGCAAGGTGGGAGCGGTAGTGATCATCTTTGACCCGGATATTGGCCCGGAAGAAAAATATCCCTGGCGGGTGACCTGGCTGGGAGAACATTCCCAGGAGTCAGATATGGCCTTTTATGCTACTCCGGCCGGCGAGCATCTTGTCGGCCCAGGGATTTCACGTTGTCGGTACGGCGGTTTTATGCTGTCTTACCCACCCTGGCGGCTGTACGAAATCTGGCAGGACGCCTTTTTCGGCATGGCCCGCAGCAAAGCCGAGCGTCTGGTGCTGGCCGCCCTGGATTACAGCCTGGAAAAGCATGTTGCCTATATTGCCGCGCAACCGCCCCGCCGGCGCTGGCTCAACTGGGCCACTCGCTACGGCAAAAAGCTGGTCTATCTGCCGCTCGGCAGCTTCTCGCCGGTAACTTTGAAGAAAATCCAGGTATTCCATGTCCTTGATGGTCAACCGGTGCGCGGCTGGGCCAGGGATTATATCTGGTAAGGAATTGCCCAGGTTAATAACTCAGATATTACTTTGTTTCGCTAGCCATTCCCTGGCAAAATCGGCAAATGTGGCCAAGTCATCGATCTGTTGCAAATTATTATAGACATCATCCCAATCCAATCGAATATATTCGTGAATCAGGATGTTACCGAATCCTGCCCGCAGAGCTAACTTCCGCGCAAACTTTTATGGTATAACCCCCCCAACTCCCCCATTTCTAATAGGACCTCATAATAATTAATTGGCTTAGAGGCTTGAGTCAGCGATATGCTGCGGTGGTTAATATCCAGGCAACATTGCGCCGCTACTTCCAGATTTCGCTCGACAATGTCACGCAAGTACGGGGCCTGATCAAACTCTTATAATATCCTCTACTACAAACTTTAATGAGGTCTCCTTACTTATTATAATTTAACCGTTGATATGCTTTTAAGCTTTTGCTCAAGCTTAACATTACAGCGCACCAGCTCGAATTCCCGTCCCCAGATGATGCGTTTGCCGTCTTTTTCGATATAGGGAATGACCTCGGTGGGACAGACAAAGGCACAAGAGCCGCAGCCGATACAGGCGTCGGACGGCTCCAAAAAAGGCGTGGTCACTAGTTTGCCGGGGGTCCGGTTAGCCATGCTGATGGCGCTGACACCGACGATTTCCCGGCAGGTGCGGACGCACAGGCCACAGAGGACACAAAGTTCATAGGGATCTTCACTTTTGAACCGGGATTCATGAATACCCATTTCCGCGGCCAAGTCTTGAATAAGCTTGGCCTTGGGGGCCCGCGCCAACAGTAATTCCAGGACGATGCGGCGGGCTTGCAGGACCTTTTCGGAGTGAGTCTGCACATTCAGTCCGGGCTCGACCGGATAGGTACAAGAGTTGACCAGACGAGTACGGGGATACTCACCGATTTCTACCACACACAAACGGCAATTACCTTCCGAAGGTAATTCGGGGTGGTAGCATAGGGTCGGAATGTCTACCCCGAGTTGTTGGGCAGCCTGCAGCAAGGTATACCCCTGGGGCACCTTGAGGTAGATGCCGTTAATCAGAAGACCTACTTCCTCCATGACTTGCTCCATTTTATCCACATCGCTTTCCGCGGATAAGCATTTTAAGCTCAGTAACCGGTTACTTAATAATAACTAGCTGGTTAGTTGTATGACATATTAAGCCCCTGTTTTTACCCAAAACTAGAAACTCGAAACTGACTTGTAGCTTATCCCGATTAGCTTTCAAATGAGTAATTTTATCCTTTATCCCCTCTCCCCCGCTGGCGGGGGAGGAGGCCAGGGTGAGGGGGCATTTTTGCTCTTTGATCGCAACTTGGTATTATTCCACCTTGACCGCGTCAAACTGGCAGACATCATGACAGCGGCCGCATTTGATGCAGATATCCTGATCAATATGTTGGGCTTCCTTCTTGGGGCCGCTGATCGCGCCCACCGGGCACTCTCGGACACAGGCCAGGCAGGCGGTGCAGGCTTCCGGGTCAATGGTATAGGTAAGTAAGGGCCGACAGACCAGGGCCGGACATTTTTTATCCCGGATATGAGCCTCGTACTCAGCGCGGAAATACTTCAGGGTGGTCAACACCGGATTGGCGGCGCTCTGACCCAACCCGCAGAGTGAGGCGCTGGCCATGGTAGTACAGATTTCCTCCATCAGGGTGATATGCTCTTCCTTACCTTCGCCCGAGGTTATGTCGTTTAAAATATTTAATAACTGTCGCAGGCCCTCCCGGCAGGGAGTACATTTACCACAGGATTCTTCAAACAGAAAGGAAATGAAATAGCGGGCCACATCCACCATACAACTGGTGGTATCCATGACAATCATGCCGCCAGAACCCATGATCGAGCCGACTTCCTGGAGGCTGTCGTAATCGACCGGCAGATCCAAAAATTGCTTGGGGATACAGCCGCCAGAGGGGCCACCGGTCTGCACCGCTTTGAACTCCCGGCCTCCGGGGATGCCGCCGCCCAACTCAAAGATAATCTGCCTGAGGGTGGTGCCCATCGGCACTTCGACCAAGCCGGTGTGATTAACGGCCCCCACCAGAGAAAAGACTTTGGTGCCCTTGCTCTTTTCGGTCCCCAGGGCGGCAAACCACTCCGGCCCCATATTGATGATCTCCGGGACATTGGCCCAGGTTTCGACATTATTGATCACCGTAGGCATGCCGAACAGGCCCTTTTGGGCCGGATATGGAGGTCTAGGCATGGGCTCGCCAATATTGCCTTCAATGGAGGCGATCAGGGCCGTCTCTTCACCGCAGACAAAGGCCCCGGAGCCCTGGCTGATCTTGATATCAAAATCAAACCCGGACCTGAGGATGTTGTTGCCCAGTAGACCGAATTCCCGGGCCTGGGCCACCGCCTGAGTCAGGCGCTTGACCGCCAGGGGATATTCGTGACGCACATAGATATAGCCCTGATGGGCGCCAATGGCGTAACCTCCGACAATCATTCCTTCGATTATGGCGTGGGGGTCGCCTTCCATGACTGCCCGGTCCATAAAGGCCCCCGGGTCGCCTTCATCACCGTTACAGATGACGAATTTCACTTCCCCTGGCACCTGGCGACATAACCGCCATTTGCGTCCGGTGAGAAAGCCGGCCCCGCCCCGGCCGCGTAAACCGGAACGTTCCACGGCATCAATAACTTCTTCCGGGGACATCTTGAACAGCACTTTTCTCAGGGTGCGGTATCCGCCCACCACCAAATAATCGTCAAGGCTCTCTGGGTCGATCTCGTCTAACTTGCGTAACACCAGCGGCTTTTGCCCCTGATAAAAGGGAATTTCCGATTTATGCACAGCGGTCTGCCCGCTGTCCGGGTCTTGATAGACCAGACGCTCTACCACTTTCCCGCCGATCAGCGTGGTCTCGACGATTTCCGGCACATCCTCCGGGGTCACTTTCTGGTAAGCAATTTCCTGGGGCCGGAGCAAAACCCGAACGCCGTGCGCACATAAGCCGTGACAGCCCGTGCTTTTCAGGATTACCTTGCCTTGCAGGCCTTTTTCCTGCATCTGCTCCTGAAACGCCCCGGCTACCTCGGTGCTCCCCAGGGGCAGACAACCAGGGCCGCTACAGACCAAAATCTGCTGCTGCTTGGGGTCCCGTTGGGCCCTGATCTGGCGACGATATTCAGTCAGGTGATCTACCGATTCAATCTTAGGCATGACGTTTTCTCGGTTATTCTTTATAGAGTTTCAAGACCTTACTAACTTTATCAATAGTCATTCGAGCATAATATTTATCATCTACCATCATTACCGGGGCCTGCGCACAGGATCCCAAACAGCCCACCGTCTCCAGCGAGAATTGCATATCGGCAGTGGTATAACCCGGTTCGATGCCTAGGTGGCTGGACACCGATTCTAACAGTCGTTGGCCGCCCTTGAGGTGACAGGTGGTTCCCAGGCACACCCGTAACTGGTGACGTCCCTTGGGAATCAGACTGAACATTTTATAAAAGGTGGCAACTGAATAAACCTTGGTTAAGGGCACGTTAAGACGCTGTGCCACCACTTTCAGCTCATCTTTGGGGAGATAGTGATACTGGTCCTGGATATCCTGGAGGATGGGAATCAGATCCTGCGGATAGCCCTCATATTGCGTAAGAATTGATTCGAGTCGCTCGACGTCCATCATTCACCTTCCTCAGTCTGAGATAGGGGAGGAAATTCCGGATAAGGGGCTTCACATTTTTTCAAGAGCAGGTCATAGTGGGCCAGCACTTGGCGTTGAATAAAGTCGATCTCCGGCTCCCGGAGATGTCGGAACCGACCCTGAAGCTTGAGATAATCCTTTACCGGGCGCAGCTTCGGGATATCTATGGTTAAATGATAACGGCCGTCCACCACTTCGTACAACGGGAAGACCCCGGTTTCCACGGCTAGGCGACCCAGTCGCACGGTCAGGTCAGTAGCCGAACGCCAGCCCGTCGGACAGACCGACAGGATATGGATATAGGCCGGACCCGGCGTTTCCACGGCGCGTTTGACTTTAAAGTACAGGTCAAACAGGTAACTGGGGCAGGCGGTGGCCACGTACGGGATGCCGTGCGCCACGGCAATGGCCACCATGTTCTTTTTCCAGGTGGCCTGGCCAATGCTGCGCTTGCCCGGCGGTGAGGTGGTGGTCATGGCCCCGTAGGGGGTGGAGCTGGAGCGTTGGATGCCGGTGTTCATATAAGCTTCGTTATCCCAGCAGATATAGGTGAAATCATGGCCCCGTTCCATGGCCCCGGACAGAGCTTGCAGGCCGATATCGCTGGTGCCGCCGTCGCCAGCCATCGCCACCACTTTGGGAGGGCGACCGGGAAGCTTCCCCTTGCGGGCCAGAATCTTGTAACCGGCCTCCAACCCCGAGGCTACCGCCGCGGTATTTTCAAAGGCCACATGGATCCAGGGTTGGACCCAGGCAGTCTGCGGAAATCCGGAGGAGACGATCTCCATGCACCCGGTGGCATGAGCGATGACTGCGTCCTTGCCAATAGCCTTACAGACCCACCTGACGGCCAGGGCTTCACCACAGCCTTGACAGGAACGATGTCCGCCCACAAAATACTCTTCTTTGGGCAACAGGCGTGAGGCGTAAACATCGTATTTTTGGCTGCTAGCCACATCGAATTTATCCATCAGCCTCGCACTCCATACATATAAAATTCTTCACTGGGTTCCTGTTCAGCTTCAGCCTGGGCCTGAAAGAAAATCTCTTTAAAGGCTTCCGGCGGCACGTCCCGCCCGCCCAAGCCAATAACATAGCCTAGCACTTTGGGGTGCGGCACCACCGGATAGAGGACGCTGCGGACTTCCGAAAGTACCGGCCCCCCGGCCCCCCCCACCGACAGGGCCCGATCACAAACGATCACTAATTCGGCGCCGTAGACTGCTTCCCGTAGGGCGGCAAAAGGAAAGGGCCGCCACAGGCGCAGCTTCAACAGACCTACGGGTTGCCCCGCAGCCCTGAGTTCGTCCACCGCGATTTCGGCCACTTCGCTCAAACAACCCATGGTTAACAGCAGAATCTTGGCACCATCGGTTTTATAATGTTCTACCGGATGATATGCTCGCCCGGTAAGCTGACCCCACTCCTGCCAAACTTTCATAATCTGGTCATAGGAGTTCATCAGAGTTACCTGATGCTTCATCTTAAACTCCGCAAAAACCTCGGGCATGCCAAAGGCCCCCATGGTCACCGGTTTTTTGGGGTCCAGTTGATGCCAGGGGGAATAAGGCGGTAAGAAGCGATCGACGGTGTCCTGATCGGCAAACTCCAGGGCCTCCACCACGTGGCTGAGAATAAAGCCGTCCAGATTGACGATCATCGGTAACAGCACCCGGCGATGTTCAGCAATCTTAAAGGCCATGATGCTATGATCGAAGGCCTCCTGGCCGTTCTGGACAAAGACCTGAATCCAACCAATATCCCGCGCCGCCATAATATCGCTATGATCGTTCCAGATGCTTAACGGACCAGAGAGGGCCCGGTTAGCCACGGTCATCACGATGGGAAAGCGCATGGCCGAGGCAATGAACAAGATCTCATGCATCAAGGCCAGACCCTGAGAACTGGTGGCGGTATAGGTCCGGGCCCCGGCAGCGGAAGTCCCGATACAGGCGCTGATGGCGGAATGCTCGGATTCCACATTAATAAATTCCGCCTCCAAATCGCCGTTGGCCACCAGACTGGAGAGATGCTCCACAATGTGGGTCTGGGGGGTGATGGGATAGGCGGCGATGGCCTCGGCCCGGGCCAATTGCACCGCATGGCTGACGGCCAAGGAGACCTCGATGCCCACGCGTTTAGCCATCACTCTTCCTCCGTTACCATGCTGATGCAACCGATGACACATTCCCGGGCGCAGATGCCGCAACCTTTGCAATAATCGAGGTTAACATCAAAATAACCCCCCTCTTCCTCGATAATCGCCCCTTCCGGACAGACCGTCCAACAGACCCCGCAACGGATGCAGTGGCTTTTGGTCCATACCGGATGTTGTGACTTCCAATCCCCTACTTTATAATCCCGGGCACTTCCCGGTTCCCTAAGTATTCCACCCAGCTCGATTTCTTGCCAAGTGAAGTCCTCCAACGGCTTAGTCACGGTCGGGCTTCCTCCACCACGGTTTTTTCATAGGCTGCTTTTAAGGCGGCAAAATTCTTGGCCGCCATGGCACCGAAACGTTCTCGCAAGGGGTGCTCTAAAGAATCTACCTTGACCACTCCGGTAGCCCTAATTAAGGCCCCCAGCATAGTAGTATTGACGATCAACACCCCCAATACCTCGCGGGCAATATGATTGGCATCCACCAAAGCCAGGGTATGTTTAAAACCATATTCCTGCCGAGCTTCGGCTAAAGATTTGTTGGTATTGAGGATAACGATGCCATTAGTTTTGAGGTCGGCGGTAGGCTTCTGAATCCGGATCAGACTGGGATCCAAAATAGTCACCACGTCCGGCTGAGCGATTTTGCAACGCAAACGTATATGATGGTCATCGATGCGCAGGAAAGCCAACACCGGCGCGCCCCGGCGTTCCGGCCCAAAGCTGGGGAAGCCTTGGGCAAACTTACCTTCCTCAATGGCGGCCAGGGCCAAAAGTTCCACCGAAGTCACTGCCCCTTGTCCGCCCCGGCCGTGGAATCGAATTTCTAACATGTATCGGCCTCCTCCCCTGGGATGGCGTGCGATCCTGCGAAAGCCATTGTTTAAGATTAATATGCTTAACCCGGAGTGTCAAATAAAATATTGCCTGAAAAATGAGATTTTGCTTGGAACAATTGGACTTTTAATTTAATAAGGACTGCTCAATATGAACTTAAGTTCTTATATAACCTGCCCTGATACCCCAGGCAAGGGTAAATCGGCTGTGGCCCATTCACGATAAATGTGAATTTTGGCCCAACCGCCCTAAGTCTCTCTCTCCTGAATAACCGTTTCCATGTAAGCCATCTGGAGGGCCGCAAAAATTTTTTTGCCCCCGGACCCCAGCCGTTCCATTAGCAGCGGTTCAAGTGATTCCAGGCGCACTGCCTGGGTTACCTTGATAACCGCACCCAACATAGGAAAGTTAACCAGGGGAGTACCCAAAATTTCTTGGGCGATCTGGTCGGCCGCCACCACTCCCAGCGTTGCCTGACACCCATAGGCCCCCCGGATTTGGCTGGGTGCTTTGCTGGTATTCAGGATCACGATACCGGTGGGCTTTAAACCCTTGGTAACCTCACGGTGGGCTAATAAACCTTCATCCAGGACTACTATCAGATCGGGCTCCTCAATTTCAGTGTTAACCGTAATCGGCTGCTCATCCACCCGGGCAAAACCCCGAACCGAAGATTCTTTAGAGGAGGAACTACGCTTGGTAAATCCTTGTGCATACTTACCCTCGGCCCGGGCTGCCAGAGTAAGTAGTTCAACCGCGGCTTCCAGCCCCTGCCCCGGCCGCGCATGAAATCGCATCTCTAACATAAATCAACTTCCTCGCTGGTTCCTGGAGCCAAACCTATCGCCATAAGTGGATAGTTTAAAATTCCCGGCGGTAATTGTCAAATTAAATCCCCGTAATCGGTATCAAGGAAAACCAAAGAGTATTTTTCCTCTAAATTAAGTTTAAATTTAACCAGTTATTGATTATTTTGCAAAAGCCGATTATTTGGCTTGACCTTCGACGGCCGGCCAATTATAAAACACTTATGAGCCGATTATTAGTCGTTGGCTAGCAAACTCAGATCTGGCTGACGGCCCCAGGAGAGAAATGAGTGAAGATCTGTAGAACTTGTCGTTACTGGACTTGGAAATTCAAGGGGTTCTGCTATCGACAGAACCGCGGCGTCGGTCAGTTTTGGAGTTGTGCAGAATGGGTGGAAGATCCGCCTTTGCACGAATCCCAAGAGGACTACAGCCACCATTCCTATTTCCTGCCGGGCATCTCCGGTCAATCAAAGCTGGCTAATCAGAGCTGAGGGGGCAACGTGCAAGAAGTCATATTTGCTGCGATCACTGAAGGCGTATATGTGGTCACCAGCCGAGACCAGGATAAAGTCAACGGCATGACCGCCGCCTGGGTGGCACAAGTGTCCTTCAAGCCGCTGTTGATCATGGTGTCCATTGCCTTCACCCGCTATTCCCATGAATTAATCAAAAACAGCGGTATTTTTGCCATCAATGTGTTAAACGACGAGCAAGTGGACCTGGGGAAACGCTTCGGCTATAAGAGTGGCCGCCGCGTCGATAAGTTCGCCGGCCTGGCCTATGACACGGCCGTTACCGGGGCCCCCATTCTTCCCGAGGCCTATGCCTATCTGGACCTGAAACTGGTTCATACCTACCCGGCCGGTGACCATGACCTGTTCATCGGCGAGGTAGTGGACGCCAAGATCCTTCACCCTGAGGCTAAGCCCTTGATTTTTAAGGCAAGTACATTTTTTTAAAATATTGCTCGACTTTTCACAAGTTTTATGTTAGGGGAAAGTTATCAATAGCAGGTCACCGAAGAAGGGTGATAGCTAGCTGGAGGGGAGACCGCTAGCTCATGTCAGAATTACGGGATGTGGGAATAATCTGTATTAACGGCAAAATCAAGGGCGTCTGCCAAAACTGTCTGTGGCTGGAATGGGATCATACCCTGAACAAATGCGTTAACCAAGGAACCAGCGTCTGTCGCCGGCACTGGAGTAACAAACGAACTTCACCCACCGACCAGGAAGTTTTAAAGGTGGCCGGGACCTAACCTGGCGCAAACGGCTCTATTAAAGTGTAATTTTCAAGACTTGTCCAGGCAACATCTGTATCAAGACATAATGTGCACGGACCAAAAAGTATTTTTAAAATCCCC
>MUKC01000057.1 GCA_002049795.1 Desulfobacca sp. 4484_104
GCTTTCTTGGGGATTCCGGCTGCGGAAGTGGGAATGATCGGTGGCGGTCAGCGCACGCTGGGTAAAAAGCTGACCGTGGCCCTGGTGCAGACATTATACAAGTGCGCTACTGAGGTTGCGCCCCGGATCGGCTTTCTGGTAGTGGATCGGCTTTCTGGTAGTGGATGAATGTCATCGCTGTCCTTCTCGGACGTTTACCGAAGCGGTCACGGCCTTCGACTCGAAATATATGCTGGGCCTGTCGGCTACCCCCTGGCGGCGGGACGGCCTGACCCGGCTGATTTACTGGTACCTGGGCAGCAAGGTTTATGAGATTGACCGTGACAACCTGGTTGAGGACGGTCATATCCTGGCTGCGGAAGTGATTATCCGCCGCACCGACTTCGAGCCCGGCCATGACCCTTCGGAGGAATACTCCCGGATGCTCTCAATTATCCGCCGCACCGACTTTGAACCCGGCCACGACCCTTCGGAGGAATACTCCCGGATGCTCTCAGAACTTACCGAGGATCCGGACCGCAACGCCCTGATCGCCGGGGACGTGGTGCGGGAAGCCCGAAACGGCGGCGGCGTTTGCCTGGTGCTGACCGACCGCAAGGCGCACGGGCCGCGGTGCTGACCGGGAACCTGAACAACAAGAAACGCCAGGAGATCATCGCCGCTCTGAACGCCGGCCAGGTCAAGGTGCTGCTGGCGACCGGCCAGTTGATCGGCGAAGGGTTCGACTGTCCCGGCCTTTCGACCCTGTTCCTGGCCACGCCCATCCGCCATCCGGTTCAGCGGCCGGGTGCTGCAATACCTGGGGCGGATTTTACGGCCGGCGCCGGGCAAAGCCAAGGCCCGGGTCTATGATTACCTGGATGTCAACGTGGGAGTATTAGTCAACGCCGCCCGTGCCCGGGCGCGGGTGTATGGGGGATAAAATGGATCGCAAAATAGACTTGGTTTTCAAGGTATCGGGAAAATACCTTGCAGTAGATCACGGTTTTGCTCTCTACAGCGCCATCAGTCGAGTTTAAAGATTATCTCGGTCTGGCCGGAAAATCTTTAGTAGTGCAAGAAGATATAATTCGGATCGGTGTGCCTAACACAAGGGCACTGATACCCGCAACAGCATTGTTTTCTCCATTAGCAACCACCAAGAACGGCCAGGACCAAACGCGTTTTGAGTGCGAAATTAAAAAACAAATGGAGAAATTAGGCGTCAAGGGCCGAATTTCTGTGGGCAAACGGCGGACCTTTCAGGTGCACGGTAAGCAAGTGGTAGGCTATGAAATTTTAGTTTCGGAACTAACTGCATCTGCATCCTTTTTAGTCCAGGAGTATGGCCTGGGAGGTCGCCGCAAGCTGGGCTGCGGTTTTTTTGAGGTATGGAAAAAAGAGCCGGAAATTTTGTGATGCTGCCGCCCAAGACACTACTGGCAAAAAGCCCTATCAATCATTCGATTATTAAGCCATGGGAATCGTTGGTAGGACATACCAGACAGGTTTTAAATGCGACTAAAAAGATAATAGCATCTCTAAGGTATTTTAATATCTTTAGGAATCAGCAGTGTTTTGAGTTACTGGCATTGATAGGAGCTATTTTGCATGATCTTGGTAAGGCAACTAATATATTTCAGGGAATGTTACTGAGAAAAAAAGCTTTTTGCAATAAAATCCATCCCATTCGCCATGAAATATTAAGTGCCTTGCTCATTGCTCAGCTAAATAGTCCACTAAAAGATTGGGTGCAAAAAGCCTTTGCTGGCTATGGCCAACATTTTATATGGATGCTCAGTTGGGTAGCGGGAGGACATCACCTCAAGCTACATTTGGATAAACCATTTCACATTCACACAAAAGAAACAGACAGATTGGTAAGAGTGCAGGGCACACCCAAGGAATTCATATTTTGGGGATCACACCCTGACGTTAAAGAACTCCTTAAAATGGCAGCTTGTTTCGCTTGCCAGAAAATAGAAGTTCCAGAATTACAGGACGTTATTATTCCATTGGCTGAAGTTGATGATCTTGATGCCCAAAATCTAAAAACAATAGTGGAAGACTATGTCTATGATTCAAGTAATTTGGTTGTCCAGCTTTCTGCTGATGAAAAAGTTTCCCTGGCGTTAGCCAAAGCTGTGCTAATAGCAGCGGATGTGGCCGGTTCAGCCTTAACCGCGGAAACTACTGAGCCACTAAGATGGATTGAAGGGGCTTTGCAGCAATATCTGGTCCCCGAGAATCTAGAAAAGATTATCCAGGATAAGCTGGGCGGTGGCGATTTACGTGATTTTCAAGAGTCAGTGGCAAGAAGTTTGGCACCGGTGACTCTCACAATCGCGGGCTGTGGCACCGGTAAGACCCTGGCGGCCTATGCCTGGGCCATGCGCCATGCTGCCGGGAAAAAGCTGTTTTTCTGTTATCCCACTACCGGAACAGCCTCATCTGGTTTTGAGGACTATCTCGTAGCACAAAGCTCTTTAGAGCGGGCTCTCATTCACGGACGCGCCCAGGTGGACATAGAAAGGATATTGCGATCTGATGAAGAGGATCTATGGGAAGAAAACCAGCGGTTGGAGTCTCTCAAAGCCTGGCCCCAACAGGTCATCGCCTGCACAGTAGATACCGTTTTGGGGCTCATGCAAAACCAACGCCGTTCCCTGTTCAGTTTTCCTGCCATAGCCTCTGGAGCTTTTGTTTTCGACGAGATTCACAATTACGATGCCAAGCTTTTTGGGGCACTGATAAGATTTTTAAGGACTTTTACCGAATCTCCGGTATTGCTCATGAGCGCCTCTATTCCGGAAAATCGTCTCAATTTTTTGCGGGCAACTTTGGGTGAACGGCTGGCTGAACCCATCAGGGGGGATCCTGAGCTGGAAAATCTGGACCGCTACCAATTGGAGTGGTGTCAGGTGCCAGAAGACTGCTGGCCGGCAGTAGAACGAATCCTGGAAAACGGCGGAAAAGTACTCTGGGTTTGCAATACCGTGGCTGATGCAGTAGCAGCCTATGATCACGCTTTGGCCATGAACCTGAATATAGCGCCCGTTCTTTATCACAGCCGGTTTCGCTACCAGGACCGGGTAAGCTTACAAGAAAGGGTTATCAATAGCTTCCGTCAGGAAGGCCCGGCTCTGGTAATCAGCACCCAGGTATGTGAAATGTCCCTGGATATAAGCGCCGATTTGTTGGTCACTGCCTTGGCCCCGTTTCCAGCCCTGATCCAGCGGTTGGGAAGGCTGAACCGCTATCCCCAAAAAAATTCTTTGCCGGGTCGCTGTTTGGTCTATGACTTCTCGTGTCAAGAAAATCGACCCTATCGGAATCAGGATCTGGCTATGACGAAGCAGGCTCTCCTCACTATGATCAATAAACCCTTAAGCCAGCGTCATCTGGCCAAGGCCTTAGAAGAGATTCAGGTATCAGAAGAGATCAAGACCTACTCGGCCTGGCTCGACGGGGTCTGGGAAAGCGATCAGCGCCCACTCCGTGAAGGCGATGCTTCTATTACCGTGATTTTAAGGCAGGACCTTACTGAAATCCAGGATTTTCTCAAAAAAAGGAGGCAGAAACCAAACTGCCACAATGTCGCCGCCTGGACCATACCTATGTATTTACATCCTCAATTTACACTTTCAGAACGCTTTGCCGGTTACCCCGTGGCCGGAGAGGGAGTTATTGAATACGACCCGGTAAGGGGGGCAAAATGGAGAAAACAGTCATGGGAAATCATTTAACGCCAAAGGTGCAGTGGTCCTTGACCGAGGAGGGAATGGGAGTATTGGAGCGAGCCGGGCTGGGAGGGCTGTACCTTTCGCTGACCGCGGCAGATGAGTGGGCTGCCCAGGGCGATTCCCAGGTTCAGGAACTCCAACGCCTCTTAACTTGGGAGTTATCAGACCATTCTGTAAAGCTCTGGTGGGAAGGTGAAGATCAAGCCATCTTGACCAAGCTGGTGGAGTGGGCTTGGCAGGAAAGAGAAGGCGTTTTCTATCTGCCCGGCTTACATCGATCGCTGGATGAACGGGAGCATATTTATAAGCGTTTGGATATTCACAGGGGTTTATTCCAAACTTTCTTTCAACATCCCAAGGTCCTTCCTAGAGAACAACCCATTACCGAGATCGTCAAAGAAGATGAACACCATTTCTTTCAAATCAATTATCAAAAGATAAAGCCTCGTAAAGGAGGTTTGCCAACAGTCAAAATACTTCCGGAAATTCTTAAGCAAGGGATGACACAAGAGGCCATTCACCTTTCGGCCTCCTGGATTTATCCCGGCGCCGCCAAAAGATTCGGCAAAGCCGCCAAAGAGGAGGAAAACTGGAGCGGTCCTCCCAAGCTGGGTCTTTTATTGATCTTTGCCCCACTATCCTGTGTATTTTTTGAATTGCCCATGACTAAGATAAAAGCAGCAGGTAGGGGACAATTTAGGCCTAATTGGGCCTTCCTGGTTCCAGAAATAAAAAGTTTGACCACTTTTGCCAAACACTTCCCCCTGCTTCGCTGCCAGGCGCCCGCAGATTTTCTACGGGTGCGGGTCCAGAGCCTGGGAGATGCAGCCCTGAGTTTTGCCAGCGCTTATGCGGCCCGAGGGATGGAACGGCGTTTGGGCCTGCAAAAGGTCTATATTGCAGCCATGGGGCAGGTAAGCCATTATCAGGGACAGAAGGTAAGAAAAAAAATTTTGGAATTGAGACCCGCGGAAATCTCCATCAAACGTTATGAGCGCATGATACGTTATTTGCCTAATGAATTCAGAATGCGCCAGATAGAAAAGACTGAAGACCCTGCGCAGGTCCAGGCCAATCTCTGGATTCGCCAGCCTACTGCCCGGGGGCGCATTGCTGACAATCTGATTCATGACCGGCCCTGGTATCAGGACCTGCTATGGCCCCACCCTTGGCAGGTTGATAAACTGGAAAACCAACGCCAAAGAACCAAGCAGAAGGAACAGAAGAGCATTTCACTGGAACACCTGTGGTTCAATAACCTCTTATTTGAAAGGAGGGCGCTTATGAATCTGGCCGATGAAACGGTAATGTGGGATAGCCCGGAAGAACAGGCCTTGCTGAGCATTTTTCATCATTCTTTAAGACAACTTTTGAACAAAGACGAAGAAGCCCAAAAACGGGGTGGCAGCCGCAATCTTCTGGAGCGCTGGGATGACCGGGTGCAGGCCGTCCGCCGTGGCCTGATGCGCGCTAAGACCCGGGAGTTGAACCGCAAATTTATCATGGAATTCCTTGCCGAGGGAGGGGGGAGCAAAGAACTTACCGAAAAGAAGGAAGCTCTCTGGCGTTTTCTCAACCACCCCTACGACTGGCAAAAGTCTAGAGATCTGGCGCTATTGGCGCTGGTCACCTTCACTGACAAGAGATTGGGTAAACCAAAGGAAACTTCGGAAAAAGGGGAGGACAGCAGTGATGAGTAAGCATCTGTTCGGCATGATTCTGACCCATCAGGGAACTTACGCCAACAACCGCGGGGAAACAGAAGGCACGGCTACCACCTTACAAAAAGTTTTGCGAAACGGCGACCTCTACACCACCGTGTCCGCTGAGGCCATCCGCTATGCCCTGCGGGAGGGCTGGCAGGCCAAAAATTACCAAGTTAACCGCTGTTTGAAAAACCATCGGGAATGTGACTTTCGTGATCGTGAATTCAAGGAATGGCATAAATACCTTGATGACGATGCCCTGGGCTACATGCATGCCAGGGAAGAAACCCTGAGCCGCCAAGGCCTCCTGGAAATCACCCGAGCCATCTCCACCACCCCCTGGCGGGGGGAAATAATGCAAAACTTCGCTTCCCCGGGCAGCAATCCCGGCGTCACCCACAAGAATCCCATTCCCTATGCGGTGGAAGTCCATGATACCCGCTATCAGTATGGCTTTGCCCTGACTCCGGCATTCTTGGGCCGGATGGGTTTCCAGGATAAAGAAGACAAACTTACCGCCAAGGAAAAGAAAGAGAGGCTCTGGCAATTACTGGAAGGTTTGTGCAGCCTGAGAAGAGTCGGCGGCAATCATTCCCGCTACTTAACGGATTTTTCCCCAGAAGTTATTGTCTTGCGCTGGACTGACGACCCCGCTCCCCGATTCCTATATTGTTTTATGCAGGACGACCATGGTGGCATCAGCCTCGACCCTCTGTTCCGACGGCTAGACGGGGACATCGAAGCGGCGGAGCTCATCATCGGCACCCCTTTACACATTCCTGAACTTAAAGCTCTCAAAGATAAAGGTGCAAATTTTTTGCCTGGGGTAAAAAAAGCCGTGAACACCCTCATGGGAATGGTCCAGGATGACGACCTGGCAGTTCCCCAATCTCAAGGGTAAAAGTCATGGATAGCGTATGCCTCTATGTGGACGTTCCCATTTGCTCCTTCCGTCCCCGTTGGGCTCGGGAATACCAGGAGACCTATGCCTTGCCTCCGCCGGCCACGGTTTTCGGCATGCTTCTGTCGCTGGTGGGTGTGGACTGGCCGGACAAGGAGCAGTATGCCGGGGTGGAGTTGGCCTTGGCTCTGTCCCAAGAGCCGGAAAAATGCCGGATTTTTCGTAAACTTCGCCGAGTGCCGCAGTCCAAAAAAGACGCTGACCCGTTGACGGAGCGTAGGCCAGATTATCAAGACATCCTTCTGGACCTGCAATTCTGGCTCTGGCTACGAGATGGCCAGGCCTGTCAAACTCTGACTGACCGTGTAAGAGCAGCCTTGGAACCGCAACGCCGCCGGCAAATTATACGTTACGGTGGACTTTCCTTGGGGGAATCCAGCCATCTGGTCAATGAAATCTCCCTGAAAATGCCCAGTGGTCAAGGTCGTTTTTTATGTCAGGATCCGGAAGGATATTATCAGCTACCGGTTTGGGTGCAACACCCACGCTGCGGTCACGGCCAGTCACGCCTGGAGCACTTTACCCTACTGCCCTCGGAAACTTTATCTGAACCGCCGGATTATGATCCCCGTTGGATTACCATTGTCGGTCCCCAGAGATAAATCATTGTTGAAAGATTAAAGGGGAATAAGATGGGAAAGCCACATGATGCTTCAGCCGACTCCTTCACCTCCTTCCATGCCGCCGACAAGACTACGGGTGAGCCTTTAATCCGCGTTATGGCCCTGCACGCCCTGGCCTACTGCGAAAGGCTCTTTTATCTGGAAGAGGTGGAGGAGCTTCGCCGCGCCGACGCCAATGTCTATGACGGCCGACGTTTGCATACGGAGCTGGAAAAGGACGAGGAGCCCTATACCCTGGAACTGGCCAGCGAAACCTTGGGCCTCAAGGGGAAGTTGGACTGTTTGAAACACCGGTCCAGTGGATGGGTGGTAGTGGAACATAAGAAGGGAAAATCCCAAAAAGGCGCGCCCTGGCCCAGCGACCGCCTACAGGTTATGGCTTATGCGCTGCTTCTGGCGGAACACACCGGCCAGGAGGTCAAAGAGGCAGTGATTCACTATCACGCCGATAACCAGAAGGTCAAGATTCCCATCCAACCGCAGACTGCCGGTGAAGAAGTCAAGGCCGCGGTAGCCCGGGCCAGGGAATTGAAGGCTTCTCTGGAACGCCCTCCGGTCGCGGTCCCGGAGAAACTCTGTCGCACCTGCTCTTTGTCCCCCGTCTGTTTGCCAGAAGAAGAACGGTTTGCCCTGGCCGAAAAACCCAAACCCCAGCGTCTCTTTCCCCCCGATGACGACCGGCGGGTAGTCCACATCGTGGAGCAAGGGGCTACCGTGGGCCGGGAAGGCGAGCAACTGGTCATAGGCCGACCAGACGGCAGCAAAAAACCTTTGCCAGGGATAAATATACTGGCCTTGGTGCTGCATGGAAATGTCCAGGTAAGCACCCAGGCCATTCATTATTGCGCCGCCAATGAAATCGGCCTGCATTGGCTTTCCTATGGCGGTCATTATATCGGGGCCTTCGCGGCGGGCGCGGGCAAGGTGCAGCGTCGGCACAGGCAGCATCAGGCCTTTGCGGACCATCATCTTAAAGTGCGTTTGGCTTGCCGTCTGGTGGCTGCCAAGGTGGAAAATCAACTGCGTTATGTGATGCGGACGATCCGGAGCCAGCCCGGTTTGGAAACAGAGATGGTAATACAGACAGGACTAAACCAATTCCGGGATACCCTTAAGGAAGTAAACCGCCAGGAAACTGTCACCGCCGATGGCCCTGATTTTGATGCAACTGCGGTTATAGAGAGAATCCGGGGATACGAGGGTCTGTCTGGCCGCGCCTACTTTGAGATCCTGCCCTTCATCCTAAAAACATCTGCCGAGGATTTTCTGGCATTTTCGGGACGTAATCGCCGTCCACCCAAAGACCCGGTCAATGCCCTGCTTTCTTTCGGCTATGCTCTGCTTTACCGTGATTGCGTTGGAGCATTATTAGCCGTAGGGCTGGAACCGGCCTTGGGATTTTTCCATACTCCCCGTTCTCCTGCCTACCCTTTGGCCTTAGACTTAATGGAACTTTTTCGCCTCCTGTTATGGGATATTCCGTTGATCGGCTCCATAAACCGGCGACAGTGGCAGAAATCCGATTTTGAGATAACCCCTGGACAGGTATGGCTGAATACCGAGGGCCGACGGAAGGCCATTCAGCTATATGAAAGCCGCAAACAGGAAAAGTGGAAACATCCGGTCCTTAACTATTCCTTGAGTTACGCCCGGACCATCGAACTGGAGGCGCGGCTCCTTGAAAAAGAGTGGACCGGCCAGCCAGGGTTATTTGCCCGCTTGAGGTTACGCTGATGGGCGAAGAAAAACATTGGCACCTGATCTGTTATGATATCCGCGACCCCAAACGTTGGGCCAAGGCCTACAAAATCCTTAAGGGCTGTGGAGATCACCTGCAACTATCCATTTTTCGAGCCCATCTGAGCAAAACGAGACTGGCTTCCCTGCGCCATAAATTGAGTAAAATTCTCGAAGGGGAAGATAGTTTACTGATTGTGCGCCTCTGCCCGAGTTGCGCCCAAAGGATAATTGATAGCACCGGAACCGAGAAATGGGTAGGACCGGATGTCAAATATGAAATATACTGATTCATGTACCATTGGGAAAATTAGGAAAACAAGGAAATTTTATCGATAACTGTTGGTAATTAAATGGTTTTGGGGCAATATAGCTGCAAACCGGTACTTGATAGGCAATAATTCCAAAGAAAATAATATGATATATCACCAGGGGCTTGGTAATTTTTTGTTTTTAAACTCGTAGCCCCAAGATCCATGAAAATAACCGCTTAACATGGCGGTATTTTTAAGGTAAATTTTGCGGAGTGATTTGATCTTTGATGCCGAAAGGCGTTGAGCACCTCATAAA
>MUKC01000058.1 GCA_002049795.1 Desulfobacca sp. 4484_104
CTAACGCTAACCACCATTCAGCCATTCCTTTAAAACAAACGTAAAATTCTTAAGTTCCTCAGGAGTAAAAACCCGATGCCTGCGGGCCTTTGCCCTGGAAAGGATGTGATCCGGCAGTTGGCGGGCGGATACCAACGCGCCCTGTCCATAAATGCCCGCTATCTTATCTTTCAAAGAATCCAACTTGTAAACAACTTCACTTGCTCCCGGAAGAAAACGGCTGGTTTTGCATTCCAGCAGGTAAAGACGGTTATCATCCATGATCAGACAATCAAACTCATTGGCTATCGGTTTTTCACCGGGGTCATCCCATGAAACAACCTGCGACCAGGACACCTCGTCAGCCCCGGCCGCGCAGGCCCGGGCAAACACGTATTCCTCCAGCCAGCCGCCAGACAGGTATCTTGCCGCTTCCTCGCTGGAAATCGCCACCAGATTGGCGCGGTCGAAAGAAAGCAGACCTTCATGTTCCAGTTGAGATAAAATTCTCGAAACCATTTTGGTTCGGGAAAAATATCCGTCAAGAAAGATTTTCCGGGGCCACGCTTCAGCTTTCCGGTCGGGGTCCAGGACACCCGAGCCGGCAGAGTTCAATACTCCCAACAGCCTGTCCAGCAAGGCGGCGTTTTCGGCCAGCAAACGCGCCGAGGCCGGCAACGCCGGCAATGGCTCACCCCGTCGCCAGGTTTTACGGGGAATCTTGGGATGCAGGCCATAGGCGGTCACATAATCACTGATACCAAGAACCGGTTCCAGCCGGAAGGGCTTCTGCCGGCCGGGATAAAGAAAATGGATCAGGCCCTGGGCGGTATCAACGTAAAGAACCCGGCCCCGGTCGAGGGAACTGAAAAGATTTGCGGCCACCAGGGCCATTATCTTGGTCCCCCCGGTCGCGTTGAGCAACAGAGGCTGCCCATCAGGAAAACTCTCAACAACCCTGAAACACAAATCCTCCATTCCCTGGGGATCAAAAGGCGGCGCCGCTTCTTCCCAAGTACGGCAGGGGATATCATGACGCTTGAAAACCCGGGCCAGCCTTTTGGCCTGGGGACGCATCTGCTCCGTCACCAGGAGAATTACCTCCGTCACCCCGAACCGTGGATCAAGGGCCGGAATCAGGCTGGGAACCGGCTGGGCGGAAACCAGGTTTATGAGGATGCTGCCGTTCATCAAGAAAGAATTTCTTTTACTTTTTGTACTTTTTCAAACTGTTTCTTCTTTTTCTTGTTAACTTTCCATTTCCCGGTTTCCTGCCATAAATCCTTGAAAGCCCGCGCCAATTTCTTTTTCTGTTCGGAATCTGCCGTGTCAATTTTCGACCAGACATACTGAATGGGATCTTTTACCTTTTCCGGGACAAATTTCCGTGCCAGCGGATCACCACGAACAATCAGGGCATCCTGTTCGTCCTCGGTCAACAACTCCCACCGTTCCAATTCCGCGGCTTCCCTGGCCTCGCGCGCTGCCTTTTCGGCCAATTCTTTCTTTTCCGCTTCAGCCGCCAGCCGCTCCCGCTCCCGGCGTTCCCGCTCGGCAACTTTACGCTGCCTGGCGATATCTTTGAGTCTTGCCTTCTCCTTTTCGCGCCGTTCTGTCTCTTTTTGCCTCAAAGCTGCCATTTCTTCGGCAGACAGGCGGGTTGCGAGTAACCAGCCAAACGGTTTCAACGATGCTGATTTCTCCGCCTTCTTCTGATCCGCCGCCAGCCAGATGGTCGTGGCATGATTTTTATGGGTAAAATTTCTGCCATCCAATTTTATTTTTATATGCCGATATCCCCGGATGGTAAGGGATTCAGCGCCGCTGTGCCGTCCTATTCTCAGCGGCAATCGCTCCTTATCACCGGGAAGTTCAACGCCGACAACACCAATAACATCAAGTTCCCGGTTTTCACGTTCATTTTCCCGCCGGAAAAAATGGTACATGGCTTGTTCCAGTTCCCGCATGGTCACCGTTTTTCTGGGGATATCGCCACGCTCGCCTTCAGGCTGCAGGATGGTTATCGAACCGGTAAAGATTGAGCCCGGCTTGACGACTTCCAATATCTGGTAAGGAGCCGAAGAATCAAAGTGGGAATTTTTCTTTTTCTTGTTAACCGCGTAAACGATTTCGGTTGCCGGCTCACCCTCGGCGACAAAATCCGACACCTTGACCAGCCGCAGGGGATCGGTAGCGAAACTGCCGCCGTCCAGAATTTTCTTTTCCAGCTCTCCCGATGCCCGCCGGCCCTGCGGGTTTATCTGTATTTTCCCGGGCGGCTGCCGCAAATCGAGCAAAGCCGTGCGCAAGGCTCCCTTGAGAGAAGAACCGGGAATATACGCCCGCCCGTTCAACGGCTGAAAAGCCGTGCGCTCAATCCGAAATTGATTTAATTCCCGGCGCAGTTGCCACTCTTTTTGTCCGGCAAGCTGCAAAGTAGCGTCATAATGCTCCAGGAAACCGGCACAGGCCTGAACGCGCCGCCCTTCCGCCTTGTCGGCATGTCGGCGCATGAAATTGAGAATATCAAGCAGGGAGGCAATCGTTCCCTGACCGCATATACGGCTGAACTCATCTTTCTCTTCGCGGCCGAGTCCGGAAATAAATTCCAGGGGATCAAAACTAATCAGCTCGCCGGTTTCCCGCCTGACCACAAAATTGGCAGGTTCATAATCCTCGCCACATCCAATGTGAAGAGGAGCAAGGGTTTCAAGTCGAAAAAAGAAGGTTTCCTGTTTCATATTGCCACCTCGCAGGGCAGGTAAAGGGAATATCCCTGCACAACCGCGTTCGGCTGCGCCAGGGAAACATCATGAACGGCCCGGCCAAGGTAGGGTCGGGAAAAAATCTCATGATCACGGGGAACAAAAACCGCGCCTTCATCGGCCATGATCACCGGTGCCTTGAAGGGATTTTTACTGTGCGCCAACCGGTCGCCATGCCGGCCAAAACGGGTAAACGGGCTAAAATACTGCTGACGATACTTGCCGGTTTGCGGCACTGACGGTGAGAGGGTAAAGCAGGCACTGGCACCTTTGACCTCAGGGAACAAACGTTCCCGGCAACCGGTCAACTCGAAACGCCCCAGGCCGGTGCCGGCATCACGGCCAAAACCCCATTGACCAATCCTGGCAAAAATGGTCCGCAGCTGTTTCTCACCCATGGCGGCTTCGTCTACCAATACCAGGACAGCCAGTTGCACCCCTGGACACCAGGCGATATTTTCACAGGTGTAAGGCGCAAAACCATCCCCGCTGCCGGTAGTGCCGGTCAGGCGGTCAATGGAATTGTGAGCCTGATGGTTCTCAAGGAAAAGCCTTTGCTCTTTCCCTCCAGAGAGCCGGTAGCGCAGATGATCAGGCAGACCGGCGCAATAACGGCTGAAAAGCTCCTTGTCGCTCATCAGCGATTGGGAACCGATTTGCACCTGCAAGTCCTCACCAACCAGCATCCACTTTTTTTCTTTCAGCTCTTTCTGGGTTTTCATTCTTTCACATCGTCTGGAACCTGCAGGGAAATCGGTTAAAAACCTCGAAGGCAGCTGCGGGCGGGGAAAGGCAATACTTTGCCCCGATTCCCCATCCTCCAGCAGGGGAAAAGCGGAAGAACAGACAATGAAAGGGTCATGGTCATATTTCTTTATCCATTCATCGAGACTGCCGTTCAGCAAATCGCTATCATAGGCGGTCTGCCAGCAGACATGCCCGAAAATGGTATCCCCTTTTAATGGAGTCCCGAAAGGTGATAGCGGCCTGATTGTCAATTGATATAGTTTCACGATAACACCTCAACCCAGCGCATCAATGGGAAATCGGTAGAATTTCGGAGAATTTTTTCTTGATTTCCGGGTCTTCAAAATCAAATTCCACCCGGCCGTAACCACGGCTGCCACTGCCTCCCAAAGCATCGTATTCAAGCAGTTTCAACCCCTGCAGCAAAAAGTCCATGAGGTTGTCACCACTGTCGATATTAAGTTCTTTCAGGGTAATGGAAAAATCAAAGGACAAACCTGCAGCCACCCGCTCGGTAAACCGGGGATTAACGGCAGTTCCCGTTATCCGGTTTATGGAATTTTCCGATTTCACTTCGGTCAAAGGCAGGTTGTTTTCACCGACCAACATTCTCGCTTCCTCGGACAGGTAACAATCCGCGAATGAAGCCCGCGTCGGCCCGATGTTATCATCCTCATCCACGTCCGCGCCGCTGCTGCCGAAAATTTTCAGTATTTTCACGGCTTCACTCTTTGCTTGTTCGGAAAGATTCCTTTTCAGGATGGATTTTCCCACCGGATTTCCCCGGGTCTCAGCCATGAGACCACTCCTCATTTCCAGCAGAGACCTGACTTTTCCTTTCAATGACGAACCGGGGATGTAAGGTTCATTGCTGTGCGCGTTTTTCACCACCGGATTGTCAGTACCGCCAATATGCATTTCCAGGTCTCCGGCGCCGATATGAAGCCCGCTTTTAAGCAGGATTTGCCCTTTAAGCGTAACGATATTAACTAATTGCATCGTTCAAACCTCCTTTTTTAATTAGGACCGTGTAATTTGTAGAACCCCATGAACGACTCGAAGAAATTGGCGAAAACAGTCAAGTCACGAGGGGTTTTTATCTGGTCAATGCCGGTTTTGAGAAAATTAACAAAGCTGGGAGATACCAGTCTCCGTCCCTCAGCATAAGCCGCTTTAGAAACCAGCATGTGAATGTAAGGCAGAATATTGGACCATTTATCCGTATCATCTTTGGACAGGCACTTGGCCTGACTCTGCAACCGGACAATTTCATCAAAAAAACGTCTCAACTGGGTTCCTTTGTTGTTTCTGTTTTTTTCGCCTTCAGCAGCAATTTCCTTGGCAAATTTCTCCGCCGTCTCGGAAAAAAGCAGTGGGTCCATCAGCCCTTTTTCCCTATCCTTCCACAGGTTAAACATGGTCATCTGCACCTCCTCCTTCTTCATCGTTTAAACATATTTTATAAAAACCGGTCGATTCTCTCAACGCCAGTCGTAAAGAATACGCCAGAGGGGAATTTTCATGGCACTGTCATATTCGTTCAGCCATTGGGCAACGATATTTAACTTTTCCAGGGCCTTCTTTCGTTCATTGCCTGAAAGTCCCCTGCCGGCATTGCGCTCCATAAGATAGCAAAGCCGGGAACGCCATTTCAGGCTGGACAAAACCGCAAAATCCACCTTCTCCCCTTTTTTCAGGCATTCCTCGGCACGCTTGGCCCAGGTCGCTTCATCACACAGGGCGGCAAATCTGTAAAGCATGGTTTTGTTTATCACGCCCCGCTTCAGCCAGTCCAGAAGCTGTTTCCTGATTTCATCAAGATTGGCATAGGTTTTCCAGGTAATCGTTTCCCCGAAAAGCGACAGCCGGTTTTTGGCCTGGTCAAGATGCTTGGCATTTTCCAGACCGGCTTCAGCTTCACGGGCCAGCCTGTCAATCGGCGTATGTGGTTTGTGCAAACTGATACCGGCGGAAAAATGCAGGTCATCGTTATGACAAACATATTCGGCAAAACGCTTCTGAAGCACCCCGGCCAAATCAATTACCCGGTTCCAGGGACCAATAAGGAAAAGATCATCACCGCCGGCGAAAACGGTATACACTCCCCGGTAAGATTCCTCCCGGCCCAGAAAAGAAGGCAGATAGATGGTAAAAAAGTTATTCACCTGACGGCTCAGGGTCGCCAACCGGGAAAGAGTAAGTTGTTTTTCCGGGATGCCGCAGCCAAGCAAAAGGCCAAGATTATCAATATCAGCCTTAAAAACACCCAGGGCTTCCGTACCCGTTGGTTTACCGGTCTCTTCACCGGGCAGTTCATCATTTTTTTCATTCAGGGAAAGAGCCGCAATCCGGCCGAAATCCATCACCTGCTGACCTTGCCCCCCGTCTTCTGTCAATAAAGGAACATGGCCGGCAAGAAAACGGACAGAAGATTCCAGCCGTTCGGTCCTATAAATGGCAGAACCAAGGTTCCAGTAAGCGACCACTTCCCCGCGAGCGGCCTCTTCCAGCATCGGGCCGTCGGGAAAAACAACATGGTAACAGCCAAAAATCGGGGCCAGAAGCGCCTTGTTACGGTTCACCTCCGGTGAGATGACATTGCAAACGGCCAGACAATCATTTTTCACCAGATTGGCTCCAAGAAAAATCTGGTCCCGACAGACGGCGCAAACGGAATGGCCATCTTCCAGGTAAAAATCACCTTTCGTCGATTTTTCGGCCGGTCTCCGACCGCAAAGGGTGCATATGCCGAGGCCGTCACCAAACTTTCTGAAATAGTCAGGAATGACCCCGCCGTAGCGATCAATATCGAACTTGTGCAGTTTCTTCTCCGCCATGGCGTCATTGAGCCGGCCCCAAAGGGATGAAAATTCTCCATTGATAAAATCAGCAGGCGAGGACTTGAGGCTGGAGATTCCGATGCCACACTGACCGCATGAAGTTTCGAACAGCCAATCGTTGATTTCCCGCTTAACTTCATCGATGGCTTCTTTCACCTTTTCCGTATTGGGAGCAAGAATGGTAAACTTGCCGGCGGCATTAAGAATTATCGAAATATCCGGCAAGCCGACAGCACGGCACAGTCGGTCAGCCGCCAATTCGGTAAAAAGCGAAACCTGGAAAGAACGTCCCCGCAATAATTTGGAACGATATTTTCCACTTTCCCCGCCATGGGCAAAAATGAAGTCCTGAATCCCGTAAAAATCGCCGTTAACCAACAGGAATTTATCAATGTTGTTGTTGATAATTGACGATTCGTCCAGGGTATCATGATGGAGATGATAAAGATATAAAGCAGCGGCCAGTGCCGCGGTGGTACGACAATGATCATACAGGGAAACATCGTGAATTACGTCCCCGACCCTGGCCGCGGGAATCAAAGAAGTATAGAGCAACAGGAGGGAATCGAAGTGCCGGCACCACAGTTCAGGAGACTCAGCCTGGTGCAGCAACAAGGGAAGAGCAGCGCGGAATTTATTAAAAAGTACCTGATATTCTTCAGCGGCACCTTCCGGGGTTACTGTGTCCTTCAAAACCGGGAAGATCGTTTCCGGTGAGATTTCTCCCAGGGGATAACGATAATGATAACTGTTTGAATCTTCATATTTTTTCTGTTTTTCCCTGTCATCTGTCAGGCTTTCAAGCAAGGGCAAAAGGCGGGTTTTCCTGAAATCACTGATCTTGATTGTCTCGCCCTTGTCGAAACTGTCACGGTCAAAACCACTGCTGATCCGGTCGGCAGCGGCAATAATCCACTGCATCGGCGTCCTGGGATTGTGATGCCCGGCGGCCAGGTTCACAAAGCTGTCGCCCTTACCCCATCCCCCCATGTTCCATTCCGGTGGGAAAAAATCGGCAAACTGTTCGATAAAAGCGGCCGTGTAAACAGCATGAACGTGGGTATGACGACCAAGCTTTTTGTTGAACGGCTGGTATTCAGCATTATTATTGAGGTATTCAGGGGTTACTTCGAGACACCCCTGGGCAAATTTCCCGATATCATGCAGAAGACCGGCCATAGCAATTTTCAATACTGTTGCATCCATACACTGCTCCATAGTTTTTCAAAACACTTCAGAAACAAGACAATACCTTCCCAACCCAAAACTGGTGTTTTTCCCGACATTGACGTGAGCGCCCAGGACCAGGACCGGCCAGAACGGCTCAAAATCACCGGCAAAAACCATCCGGCCACGCAGGCCGCCGGTCGGCATGTAATTCTTTTGCCGGGTTGACCAGCGGCGGCTTTCTTGCCAGCGCGTCTCGTCAACAACCGTTTCAACGGCGGCCGCCTGCTTAATAAGGCCGCGAAAATCAATCTCCGGCGTCAGGCCGCAATGAAAACGCTGCAGGATTGCCAGCCGCCGCAGCAGGGAACGGTAAATATCCTGGAAAGTCAGCCGCCTGACAATCCGCTTGTCCCGCACCAGGCGCAGGTTGGTCAAAAAATCCAGCGACACCCGGGACGGGACGTCACCGGCCCGCCGGATAAGCTCAGCTCCTTTCTCACTGGATGCCGGCAGCAGCTCCTTTTTCTGCTGATCGTAAATAACCTGTTCCCTGCAGTCCACAACCTTTTCCAGCCGGCATTTACCCCGCTCTTTTCCCAGTCCCCGGGTTGCCAGTTCATCCATTACCAAAACAAAATAGGGCAAATAGTCAAGGGCACGGCCAACCAGAACCAGGCCAAACGACAAGGTTTCCCCTTTTTTGATTTGGCGTCGTGAATCCAACGGCGGCCAGAGGACAAACGGATGCGGAACCTTTTCATACTTGCGCATCACCGTCGTTCCCGATGGCCGCGGGGTTTCAAAGATATAGTTATAGGCGCAATTCGCGGCCAGGATACAATCTTCGCACCGTTTTTGCTGTTTGGCAATACAAACCGCTTTCCTGAAAGCATAGCCAAAAGCGCCGCGCAAGGTTGATCCCGGGTAGGACGGCAAAGGGAAATCCTCCAGGGAACGGAAAGTAAAAACCAGGCGGGATAAAGTGAAATCATCAAAAATCGAAGACATGTAATTTCCGGAAGAAGCGATTAAATGCCGGTGTCATACCAATTTTTACAATTTTCCGGCCTTTACCACCTTTAAGAACTCTGCCTTGAAGCTGAAACGGAGCGGCAATAACAGTTCACGGCATCAGCTTAACACGACCGGTGGCTCATAAGATGAGCCACCCCTCCGTTTTTTTCTGATCAGCTTCCGGTTATATTCATCCGGAAACGGCAGTTTTCGGATGGAAACCAGATACATAATCATGTATATTTTATACATATGGCATTGCTTTATTATTTTGTCAACAATCTCCATGCGGAAAAAGCATAACGTTTATGTGTATGAGTAATTAACGAGTTTTAAAAAAATGAACGGGGAAAGGAAACAGGGTGGGATAAAAAAAGCCTGTTCAGGCCGCA
>MUKC01000168.1 GCA_002049795.1 Desulfobacca sp. 4484_104
CAGAGCCGTCCACTTCTTACCGGGCCCTGAGGACCCGGTTTTGTATGTTGCAATAAAAAAATTTACTGAGCGGCTATACCCAGACTGGATGCCAGCCGCTCATCCGCGGCATGCACCACGTTCCCGCCCACAATGGTCAACACTGCCCTGCCCTGCACCCGCCAGCCGTCGAACGGCGTATTGCAGCTCAATGATTGAAACTTATCTTTATCGACCACCCATCGGCAGTCAGGATCGATGACCGTCAGATCGGCGTCCATGCCCACTTCCAGGCTGCCTTTTTTTGCCAGGCCCAGAATCCCGGCCGGGGCCGTACTGAGCCGCTCAGCCATCTCCAGCGGGGTCAAAATCCCGGAGCGTGGTCGGTGGCAATTACGTCAATAACCCCGGAACGAAGTCCCTCCTTGATCGCCGCCACATCCTCAGGTTCCCGCAGGGGCGGGCTCATTTTGGTGTTGGGATTGAAGCAGGCATACTGCCTCCTGACGGCATAGTCAAGGTCCTGTTACCCGGACGCCCCGCTCCTTGGCCCGGGCAATCAGCGCCACGGCTCCCCGGGTGCTGACATGGGCGATGTGTACGGGAAGGTCGAGAAATTCGGCCAGCAGGATGCAGCGGGCGATGTCAAGCTCCTCGGCCAGCGAAGGAATCCCGGGAAATCCATACATGGAAGAGATTTCCCCTTCATGGACAACCCCGTCGGCTCCTGGCAGTGGCAGACAACCGGTCGATTCAGGCTGCCGGCATATTCCAGCGCGTGACGGTAAAGCTTGGTGTTTTCAACTGTTTTGCCATCCTCGGAAAAGGCGACAGCCCCGGCGGCAGCCATATCCCCCATCTCAACCATCTGCTTGCCCTGCATGCCGACGGTCACCGAACCGATGGGAAAGACATTCACCGGCGCCTGCCGGGCCTGTTCACAAATGAAGCGGGTCACGGCGGCGCAGTCGTTCACCGGATGGGTATTGGCCATGCAGGCGATGCTGGTAAAGCCGCCGGCGGCAGCGGCCCGGGCGCCGCTCAAAATCGTTTCCTTGTATTCCTGGCCGGGCTCCCGCAGATGGGTGTGCATGTCAATGGCCCCGGGCATAATCCACCAGCCCCTGGCCTGAATCGTGGTTCCGGCGCCTTCATCCAGCCGTAAATCCCGGCCGATTTCGGCCACCGCACCATCAGCAAGCAGGATGTCCAGGGTTTGATCAAGGCTGCTCCCGGGATCTATCACCCGTCCTCCCTGCAGCAATATCCGTTTCATTCCGCAATGCCTCCCAAAAGATACAGAATCGCCATGCGCACCGCCACCCCGTTTTCAACCTGGTCGAGAATCACCGAACGTTCTCCGTCAGCACAGCGTCCGGTCCTGACGCTCCAGCTGAATGCGCAGCATCATGACCACGTCAACCCCTTCAAGGGCTTCTTCGGGGCTGGCGCAGGTGCTCACCCCGGGGAAGGCATCCATCCGCAGGGGCAGCATGGTCGGCGGACCGCACACCCGGACCTCGGCCCCCAGGAGGGGCAAGGCGTGCATATTGGAGCGGGCTACCCGGCTGTGGGCAATATCGCCAATAATTGCCACCTTGAGGCCGGCAAAGTTTTTCTTGTGTTCGCGGATGGTTAAAAGATCCAGCAATGCCTGGCTGGGATGCTCATTGGCTCCGTCGCCGGCATTCACCACCCGGGCGTCAACCCGGGAGGCAATCAGGTGCGGCGCCCCGACGCAGGCATGCCTGATGACAATGATGTCCGGGGCCATCGCCTGCAGGTTCTTCACCGTATCCAGCAAGGTTTCGCCCTTCACCACGCTGCTGGTCGAAGCGGAAATATTGATTGCGTCGGCGCTGAGCCTTTTCGCGGCTATTTCGAAGGAACTCCGAGTGCGGGTGCTGGGTTCGTAAAACAGGTTGATGATCGTCTGGGTTCGTAAAACAGGTTGATGATCGTCTGCCCCCGCAGGGCTGGCACCTTCTTGATTGGCCGGCGGGAAATTTCCTTGAACGATTCGGCCGTGTCCAGGATCAACGTCAGGTCATCCTCACCCAACCCCTTGATCGCCAGCAAATAACCCCTTGATCGCCAGCAAATCCTTCCGGGAGAAAATCCTTTTTTTCATGGGACTCAATCCATTTATCCTTGGGCCGCGTAGCTGACAGTTACGGAATCATGCTCATCCTCTTCACGCATCCTCACCTTCACCTTGTGCTGCGGTGACGAGGGAACGTGTTTGCCCACGTAGTCCGGCATAATCGGCAGCTCACGGTGGCCCCGGTCCACCAGTACCAGGAGCTGGATGGCCCGGGGACGGCCAAAATCCATCAGCCCGTCCATGGCCGCCCGGACCGTCCGGCCGGTATACAGCACATCATCCACCAGGATGACAATTTTATCGTCAAGAGAAAAGGAGATGTCGGTTTTCTCCAGCACCGGATGATGAGTGCCATGGGAGCCCACCAGCACCAAATCCCCATGGGCATCGTTGCGTTCCAGGATTTCATAGGCCATCCGGGAAAGCACCATTGCCATTCCCCGCTCATCCAGTATCAATTTATGATCTTTCTACGCTTCCACTTCGGGCAGTTCATCCAGGTTCTGTTTAACCGGTATTACCTTGTCAAGGTGGGTGATGCGAATCAAATCAGCAACCGTTTTTGAGGGATTTACAAAATATAAGCTTCCCTGGTCCTGCACCACATGCTTGTAAAGGGAAAAAACCGCCCCCAACCCGGAGGAATCCAGCCCGGTTACCCCGGAAAGGTCCAGCACCAGATGGTTGATGCCAGTGGATGAAATTTTCTGGATGATCAGGTCGTAAAAATCATCACGGACCATCACATTAACGAGCCCTGCCGGCCGCACTACCAAGCGACTATCCACCACCTCAACGTCCATTTTTAAGTTTGCCATGATATTTTGCCCTCTCTTGCTCTTGAACAGCTTTCTCAAGCCGAAAAAAGTTCATCCCTACCGGTCAGCGGATCAGGTGGGCAAACCTGTCAACCCTCACTTTTTGAGTCAATTTTTTAGCCTGGGAATCCCATGACCAGTAGATAATCCACGCCTTGCCTTTGATCTTGCCATAGTCAACAAACCCCCAGAAGCGGCTGTCATAACTTCGGTCGCGATTGTCGCCCATGACGAAAACATGATTTTCAGGCACCACCACCGGCCCGAAGTTGTCCCGGGGCACCTGGTTGACCGTATCGGGATCAAGGTAGCTCCCATAAGGGTCGGCAAAGGGCTTCCCATTGATGTAAATCTTCTTTTTCCTGATTTCAATGGTTTCACCCGGCAGGCCGATAACCCGCTTGATAAAATCTTTCGACTGATCAACCGGATAGGTAAAAACAATAATATCACCGCGCTGAGGTTTATGGTAGTCAAAAACCTTGATTTCCGTGAACGGAATATGAACGCCGTAGATAAATTTATTCACCAGCAGGTGGTCGCCGATCAGCAGCGTCGGCTTCATCGACCCCGAGGGAATTTTAAACGCCTGAACCACAAAGGCCCGGATAAACAGGGCAATGATAATGGCAATAATGATGGATTCAGCATATTCCTGCACTACGCCCATTTTACGTCTGGCAGTCATAATGGTTTTTCAGCTCACCTTTCTCCGGCAACAGGTTTTTCTGTACTTAATGTTCATCCGGAAACGGCAGTTTCCGGATGAACACTACTCATGAATCAATGTTCAGGATGGCCAGGAAGGCATCCTGGGGCAGCTCAACCTTGCCCACTTTTTTCATCCGCTTCTTGCCGGCTTTCTGCTTCTCCAGCAGCTTCCGCTTCCTGGTGATATCGCCGCCGTAACATTTGGCGGTGACATTTTTCCGCAGGGCTTTTACCGTTGTCCGGGCAATGACTTTAGTACCGACGGCCGCCTGGATGGCCACCTCAAACATCTGCTGGGGAATCAATTTCTTCATTTTTACCGCCAGGTCACGGCCCCGGTCGTAGCTGCAGGACTCATGGACAATCATCGACAAGGCGTCAACCAGCTCGCCGTTGATCAGGATATCCAGCTTTACCAACCGGGCCGGGCGATATCCGGCCGTTTCATAATCCAGCGAAGCGTAGCCCCGGGACAATGACTTTAACTTATCGTAGAAGTCAAGCACTATTTCATTAAGGGGCAGATTGTAGATAACCATGGCCCTGGTTTCATCGATATATTTAATTTCCTGCTGGCTGCCGCGCTTGTCTTCGCATAATTTGACGATATTGCCGATATATTCATTGGGCACATGGATAGAGGCCCGCACCATGGGTTCCTCGATCGAGGAAATTTCCTGGGCCGGCGGCATCTTGCTGGGATTGTCAATCTCCACCACCCGGCCGTCGGTGCAGTTGATCCGGTAAATAACCGTCGGGGCCGTGGAAATAAGATCAAGGTTGTATTCCCGTTCCAGGCGCTCCTGGATGATTTCCATGTGCAGCAGCCCCAAAAAGCCGCAGCGAAAGCCGAAGCCGAGCGCGACGGAAGTTTCGGGCTGATAAAAAAACGAGGCATCGTTCAAGCGCAGCTTGGCCAGGGCGTCCCTGAGCCCTTCGTACTGCACCGAATCCGCCGGGTACAGGCCGCTGAAAACCATCGGCTTGATTTCCTGGAAGCCGGGCAGCGGCTGCGGGTCCTGGTTGGCAGCCGAGGTAATGGTATCACCGATTTTACAGTCGGCAACATCCTTGATGCCCGCTACCAGAAACCCAACCTCGCCGGCCGACAAGCTTTCGACTTCCATATCTTCCGGCGTATGAACACCAAGCTTTAAAACTTCAAATTCTTTCCCGGAGGAAATCATTTTTATTTTCATCCCCGGCTTCAGCACCCCGTCATACACCCTGACCATGGCAATCACGCCCCGGTAAGGATCAAACCAGGAGTCGAAAATCATCGCCTTCAACGCCGACGACCGGTTCCCGACGGGAGGAGGAATGCGGCTGACGATGCTTTCCAGCAGCTCGTCCACTCCGAATCCGGTTTTGGCGCTTACCAGGACGGCATCGTCGGCCGGCAGGCCGACAACCTCTTCAATCTGATGGATGACCCGGTCCGGCTCCGCCACCGGCAGATCAACCTTGTTCAGGACCGGAATAATCTCCAGGTTGGCGTCGATGGCCAGGTAGACGTTGGCCAGGGTCTGGGCTTCAACCCCCTGAACGGCATCCAC
>MUKC01000169.1 GCA_002049795.1 Desulfobacca sp. 4484_104
CCTTCAAAAAGCTTCACCCCGGGAATCAGCGACAGGATCGCCTTTTTATGCTCCACCCGGGCCGGGGCCGAGGAACAGAGCAGCTTGTTGATCGAGGAAAGATCGTAGCTTTTCAGTTCTTCCTCCGGCAGGCTGAAAATGAGGTTGTAATGGGTGGGAATCAGCGAGATGAAGGTAATCCCCTGCTCCTGCACTACCTTGAGGATTTCCGCCGGCCGGAAAGAGCGGGCCGGATGGATGTAGTTGCCGCCCCCCAGGTAGGTAACCGTAAAAGAAAAGAAGGTCGTATTGACATGGCAGAGAGGCATGCAGGTCAGCACCATGTCTTTGGGACCAAAGAAAAAATCGCAGCCGTTGATCAGGTAAAAGGCGATATACGATTCATGGGAACGGACCACGCCCTTGGGGCGGCCGGTGGTCCCGGACGTGTACAGCAGTATCCAGGGGTCAGCCGGCTTCACCGACGCCCGGGGCTCATCCTGCGACTGGGAGCCAAGCAGGTCTTCATATTCCCGGTAGCCGTCCCGGGGCGAGCCGACCACAATGAACTCTTTGACCTGGGTCAGTTTATCCCGGACCTGCTGGATAACCGGTACGAATTCATCGTGAACAAAGATGGCCTTGGCATCGGCGTTGTTGGCAATATATTCAACTTCTGGCGCCACCAGACGAAAATTGATCGGATTGATAACCACCCCGATTTTGGCACAGGCAATGTACAGTTCGCAAATTTCGATGCAGTTTTCCAGGAAGCAGGAAACCGTATCGCCCTTTTGCAGTCCCATGGCCAGCAGGGCGTGGGCCAGCTGATTGATCCTCTGGTTCGATTGGGGAAAAGTAAAACGCCTGTTTTGATCGCAAAAGGCGATATTCTGCGGATACTTGACTGCGTTGACGCGAAATATTTCCCCCAGATTCAGCCATAATGCCATAAGTAGCCTCCTATAATTTTACTCAACCAGCTTTCCAACTCAGGATAATTTAATTCTAACATCCACCAGGCCGGGTTCCTGACCCTGAGGATAGACAAAAACCGGGTTGAGATCCATTTCCTCGATCTCCGGGTGGTGGTCAAGCAAGATGGAGAGGCGCCCGATAAGCTCCTCTATCTTTTTCAGATCCACCCCTTCCTGGCCGCGAATGCCGGCCAGAATGGGATAGCCCTTGATGCCCCGGACCATGGCGGCAATATCCTCCATGGAAAGCGGATTGAGTTTGAAAACCACGTCTTTAAGCCACATGCCCAAGTTCGGGGTTTTCCCGGTGGGCGCCAACCATGACTTCCACCCCGGGATTAAGGTACTTCTGGGGCGCCAACCATGACTTCCACCCCGGGATTAAGGTACTTCTGCACAAACACCCGGCTACCAGGAAAAGAACGGCTTAAATCGGCAAAGGCTTTTTCCACCGCTTCATCGGTGCCAAGGTTGAGCACCACCCCGCCGGCATCCGATTTATGAACAACGTCCTCTGAACCCCACCGGCATCCGATTTATGAACAACGTCCTCTGATTCCACCTTCAAGGTTACCGGAAAACCTATTTCCGCCGCCGCCGCCAAAGCACCGGCAACATCGCTTACCTCAATAACCGGCAGCCCGTAGGCGTTGAGAAGGCTGAAGGCATCGGACTGGGACATGAACTGCCGGCCGGCGTTGCGGGTTTTCTCGATCAAGCGGGCGGCGACGGACTGGTCAATATCATTGTAGCTCACCGGGGTGGAATCCTGCCGCTGCTTCAGGCGGGCATAACGGGCCATCGAGGCCGCCACCCGGCCGCCCACTTCGGGCAGGTCGAAGGTCGGAATGCCGGCATCGGCAAAAATCTTCAGGGTTGCCGCCCAGCCTTCCTTTTCAGTCATCGCCACCACAATCATCGGCTTGGACGCCTCCCGGGCCACTTCCACCAGGCCCCGGGCCACGCCTTCCGTATCAACAAAGAACGGGGTAATGAAGTTGACGAAAACGATGTCGACATTCGGGTCTTTCATCAAGGTTTCCGCCGCCAGCCGGTAATGTTCCGGCGTCGCCGTGGCCAGAACGTCCACGGGATTGGCAATGGAAGCCTCCGCATAGAGGTTCTCCCGCAGGATTTCCTGGCTCTCCTGGCTCAACTCGGCCATCTCGCAGCCGCGCTCGATAATTTCATCGGTAACGATGATTCCCGGGCCGCCGGTATTGGTAATGATCGCCACCCGGTTGCCGCCGGCCACCGGCAGGGCCGACAGCGCCCTGGCCGCCTGGCACAGCTCTTCCTCGTCGTTGAAGGTCAGGATGCCGCACTTTTCCAGCAGCAGGTTGGTGGAAGCATCCACCTCCATCATGCCGCCGGTATGGGACGATACGGCCTTGGCCCCCAGCTTGGTCCTCCCGGTTTTCATGGCCAGGATCGGCTTGTTTTTGGTAATTTCAGCCGCAACTTTGGCAAAACCGGCGGCATCCGACAGGGTTTCAATATGGAGCAGAATAACCTTGGTACCCGGGTCTTTGCCCCAGTATTCCAGGATTTCCGTGGCATTGATGTCCGACTGGTTGCCGTAGGAGGCATACATGCGAAATCCCAGGCCCATCTCATACAGGCGGTTGTTGATCACTTCGCCGACGCCGCCGGACTGGGCCATCACCGAAATGGTTCCGGGAACCATTTTGGTAAAGGTGAAATTGCAATAGGCCCGCACTTCCGGATCCGAGTTCATCACTCCCTGGCAGTTGGGTCCAAAAACCCTGATTCCATACTTCTTGGCAATTGCCAGCATTTCCTTTTCCAGCTCAATGCCCTCGGCCCCGATTTCGCGGAAACCGGCGGTATTGACGATCACCACCTTGACCCCTTTTTCCCCGCACTTCTCAATTTCAGCCGGAACCCGGGTATTCTTGACGATGATGTGCGCCAGGTCGACATCAAGGGGAATGTCCCTGATATCCTTGTAGGCAACAAAGTTCTTGACAAAAGGAGCCTTGGGATTGACGGTAAAAATCGGTCCTTTATAGCCGCTGTCCACCAGGTTTTGAACAATGCGGTAGCCAATGGTCAGCTCCCGGTTGGAAGCGCCGATGACGGCTACTGATTGAGGTCTGAACAATGCATCCAACATATGCAACTCTCCCCTTATTCCAGATTTCAGGCGGCTTTTTTTTAAACCAGCCTTTATTTTTGGTTTTTCTACCCTTACAAATTCCTGGCGGCCAACGCCGCTCCGTAGGCACCGATGGTCTGAGGATGCGGGGCCGTCACCACCTCGCTTTCAGTCATTTCAGCCACCATGTCGGCAATAATCGGATTGTGGGCCACCACGCCGCCGGTCAGCACCACTTTACCGACAATGGCCCCCATTTCCACCACTCTCTTGACCACCGAACGAAACACCCCCTTGACGATGTCTTCAGGCTTTGCCCCCCGGCGCAGCAGGCCGAGAATTTCCGTGCAGCTGAAAACGGTGCAGAAAGAACCGATGCTGACTTCATGTTCACTTTTCTCCGCCATGCCGTTAAGGTCGCTCAACTCCAGCCCCAGACGATAGGAAATTTCTTCAATAAACGCCCCGGTTCCGGCGGCGCATTTGCGGTTCATGGCAAAGGTTTCCCGCTCACCGGCGGCGTTGACCCGAATAATTTTATTGTCCTGCCCACCGATGTCAATGATGGTCAGGGTTTCGGGAAAATAATGGTACGCTCCGGCAGCATGGCAGAAAATTTCGGTTCGCATCTCGTCGGCAAAAGCGACGTTGCGCCGGCCATAGCCGGTGGAAACCACCCTTTTCACCTGCTGGCGTTCAACCCCGGCGGATTTCAGCACCTGAGCAAAAACCTCCTCGGCCGCCCCGGCGAAATCGAAGCCGCTCTTGCCCACCGCATCGGCCAGCAAGGTCCCGGAATCATCAACAAGTGCCGCCTTGGTGGTCGTTGAACCCACGTCCACCCCGGCATAAAGCTCCTGCATCATTACTGACGTTCTCCCAGTTGTTCAATGAAAGCTTCAATCTTGGTAATGGCCTGTTCCTCGGAATAACAGCGCAGGTCATTGAGATCGCCGTCGATGGTCACGAAGGGGACCCCGGCCTTTTCCTGCAGCCGCTGGGGCAGACCGTAACGGCAGTTGGAGTTAGGGCGGTGAAAATCCAGCTGTTGCAATAGGTCGAAGCCACCACCGCGGTCTTCAGCCGCAGGAACAGCTCGGCGTTTTCCCTCAACTTGCCCCAGATAGGCATCCCTTCCCAGTAAATCCGGAATTTCTCACCCGGCACGGCTGCCACGCCCTCGGCCACCCAGCCGCGCAGCTCTTCCAGCAAAGTTTCATAGTAGTCGATCGCCACCTGGGTACCGCGCATAACCACCGCCGGTCCCATGTGAATGGTGCCGTCAAAAAAGGTCAGGGGGCTGGGCTTGTGGGTCGCCATTTCCAATACCTCTTTCCAGAGGTCGGAACATTTGCGCGACAGCCACACGGTTTCCGCCAGCTTGTCCATGTCCAGCTTGTTGCCAGTCGCCGCGGTCAAATCGTCCGCCAGCTTTTTGAACTGGCCGGCAATTCCCTGCACATGGGTTTCCGTAACCTCGCCGACGTTGACGTAGCTTTCAATCCCCAGGCAGGGAACATTCCAGCGACGGGCGTACCATTCAAACCAGTCCTTGACGTCACGGCACTGGTTGGTGTTGTAAACCAGGACATCGGGCTTGGGAATGGTTTCAATTCCGTCGTAAATTTTGGCCAGCGGGGTAAAGCCTTTCAGGTACGCCCCGACATCCGCCGTCAGGTAGGAACAGATTTCTGGGGAATAGCCAATGGCATTGGCCACCGGGATGTAATCGGTCGCCGTCCGGGTCGCCCCGAGGATGGCGGCATGATTTTCCGGGAAATAAACCACAAACCCCATGGCCCGCAACAACTCCGCCGGCCCAACGCTGGTGCACCAGGCAACCTTGGGGTTGCCGGCCTTCATTGCCGCGTCTATTTCGTAAAAGTGATCAGCCATCACTTTTTTCATCAATTTCGCCGTTTTCAGTTTTCTGATTTCCACCATTGACAGACTCCTTTTTTCATTTCCACGCCCATTGTCGACATTATCAGTTAATTACCTGAATTATATCCGCTCTGGAAAAGCAATATATATACCATAGCGGATATTTTGCCGTTGTTCCTGAACCAGCCAAAAAACAATGGCCCATGAC
>MUKC01000059.1 GCA_002049795.1 Desulfobacca sp. 4484_104
GGCCGCCACTACCCAACACAAGAGCAAGGCCCCATACCACGACCAATGTCTAAGCATTCTTCCCCCCTTATTTAACGCTTTGGTACAAAGTTCTAAATCATAACTCCCCCATGTCACCTATACTACGATTAATTTTTGTTGACAAGAAAATTTTAGATAAAAAAAGGGGTAAAGCTAATAGCGGAAGGATAATTGCCCCGGTGAGCTAAAATTTGTTTGCTTGGGATAGACCTACTATAGAGGCAGAATTTTCTGGTGAGAAGGCCCGGCGTGTGGCCCAGGGTAATAATTGGGGATTTCTCCTAAACTAAGGTATTGCTAAACCTGGCAATTCAGAGGGAAGAGGCCGGAGATCATTCCCGGCTCCTCCCCTTTTGGTTTAAGATCAAAGTTTGCCGACGGCTATTAACTGAGAGAGATTAAAGCTTTAAAGACAAAACTTAGCTGAGGGACGCCCAAAATCGTGGCGATGGGACGACATTTGGCCTGCAGCAGGAAAAATACCCGGGGGTCATCGCAATGGGCCATGGTTTCAATATGCCCCTGACCCTTGGCCAGAATCAGGTCGGCAGCTGCATACTGCAGTCGAAATTCTGGACTGGCCTGTTCCAATATTAGCCCCACCATTGGCGCACCGGTATCCAGGATCGGATCCAAATCCGCAGCTAGTCCGGAGGCAATGAGATCAGCCCGGCTTAAATCATTTTGAATGGGCCCCCCCTTCACCACATATAATACCTGCCAACCATGTTGTCTGAGCCCCCGTACTAGAGGCAGGTCGAAAAACTGTTCCCCGGCATTATCAGCCAGATATAACAGCATCCCGGGCCGGGCCAGACGGGCAGTGAAGAGTTCCAGATCATCGCCCACCAACTGTACTGGACCTGTCAGTTCCTTGACGATATCATTCCCGGAGCGGAAAAAATCGAGGCCATTGCCTATGGCCGCCAGCGACAACAGAGAAGCCAGATCATGGCCCCAGCGTGGAGTAAGCTCGGCCGAGATCCGTCGCATCACCTCGGTTTCAGCCGACTTATGTTCGGCAAAGGGGTCGGGATTGCCGGTGATTTCCTTGATAACCTGGTTAAACTGATTGGCGATTACCGCCGGAGTCACCCCCGGCAAAAATTCCCGGTCCAGAATCTCTTGCGCCTGTTGCCGGGCTTGAGCCTGCAACCCTAGGTCAGAGGTAGCCAGTTCCACCGCCATATTAATTAAACGTTGCAAGCAAGGATAACATTCTGATTGAACACTCATACGAGCCATAGGGTAGACCTCCTTAACTGATTAATTATCGCTGCTCTCGGCGCTGATAGTCAAGGCTTAGAAGCAATACAAAGCCCTAAGCGCCCCCACTGGCGGTAAACTGGAGTAACTATGGCACGCCTGGTAACCTGGCATTCGCCAGCCGATCGGGCCTCTTTAGAGGAGGCCTTAACTATAATCCGGCGCGGCGGGATAGTTGCCTGTCCGACTGAAACCTATTATGGTTTGGCGGTAGATGCCTTCCAGGAGACGGCTTTGGCGCGGCTCCTGGCCCTTAAGGGTCGTCCGGTAGGGAAACCGCTGCTGGTGCTGGTAGCTGATCTAGACATGGTAGAGCTGGTTGCTCTGATAGTCCCACCTTTGGCCCAGCAGCTGATGGCCAGGTTCTGGCCCGGCCCTCTGACCCTGGTCCTGCCAGCCCGGCCCGACCTCCCCGGTCAACTAACCGCCGGGACCGGCACCATTGGGGTGCGGCAATCCGGTCACCCGCTGGCCTTAAGCCTGACTGCGGCCTATGGGCGCCCGCTTACAGGCACCAGCGCCAACCGCGCTGGCCAACCGCCCGTAGTGAGCGCGGTCGCAGTAGAACGAGAAATGGGCCTTGAACTGGACCTGATTATGGATAGCGGCCCCTGTTTTGGGGGACTGGCTTCTACTGTTTTGGACCTGAGCCAAGAACCGCCGCGCCTGATCCGGGTCGGGGCCATTCCTAAGCGTGTCCTGGAAACATTGATTGATCTTCCTTAGTTCCGACGGCTGGGGGCAGATAGGGTATGATGATTAAAATTTTAAACTTAAAAAGGAACTAATATGTCGGAAAATAACGATAAACTGGTTATCGGGATTGATCTCGGAGGCACTAATCTGCGCCTGGCTCTGGTCAATCGTCAGGGCGACATCCTGGCCCGGCAAGCTTTTCCCACCCCCAAGGGCCAGGGTGCTCAAGTCCTGCTGGACAGGCTGGCCGAAGCCATCGCCGCCATGGCTTGGGACGCGCAAAATCAGGGCGGACAGGTACAGGGCGTGGGTATCGGTATCCCCGGGCGCGTACGGCCTCAGGAAGGTCAAATAATTTTCTCTCCCAACCTGCCAGAACTCAATAATTGTCGGTTAAGTACGGTTTCCCCTGCTCTTACTGCCTGGCCCGTGGTCATGGATAATGACGCCAATCTCTTTGCTCAGGGCGAACAGTGGCTAGGCGCCGGGCGGGGTCGGGCCAATATCTTGGGCATTACCCTGGGTACCGGGGTAGGCGGCGGCTTGATCTTGCAGGACAGAATCTGGCCCGGAGAAGCCGGATCTACCGCCGAAATCGGGCATCTCACGATTGACCCTCAGGGTGAGGTCTGTAACTGCGGTAATCGCGGCTGCCTGGAAACCCTGGCCTCCGCCCCCTGGACCGTGGCCTGGGTTAAGTCCCGTCTGGCCGCCGGAGAGTCCTCCCGCCTGCGAGACCTCTGGGAGCAGGCTCCCGACCGCCTGGGCGGGCGGGAGTTGCAACAGGCCGCCGAGGCCGGGGACCGCCTGGCCCTGGCCGCCTTTGCCCGCGTGGGTCGGGCTTTGGGTCAGGCCATTGTTGACGTTGTCCACCTTTTGGGCCTGTCTTTGGTCATCATCGGCGGCAAATTTAGCCTGGCCTGGAAGCAGTTTATCGGCCCACTCCAGGAAGAACTGGACCATCGCCTGACTCTGTTCCCCCGCGACCAGCTACAGGTAGTCCCGGCCACGCTGGGAGACAATGCCGGCCTTTTAGGGGCCGCCAAACTGGCCTGGGACCGGGTGTTTTAGGAAGGGCTCGGTCTGGTGCCTTATTATCCTGTCTCCGATTCGGTTGATGATTTTCTAAAAAACAGACAAAAATCATCTACCAGTGAGTCGATATCGTATCTGGTCCAGGGAGGCAGATTTAAGGAGCCGGTTAATTGCGGGGGTGGAGTGGGTTTGACAAAGTGGACGTTTAGCACTGCTAACAAAGCCTCCTCCGGCATTTTTTTATACAACTCGCTGATGGTCATCACCAACTCAAAATGCTCGTGGAATAACCAATGGTTATAGGGCCGCATGCCCTCCCCCCCTAGACTTTTGCTTCAATGTACCATAAGTATGGGGGCCAAGGCAATGCATCGGTCCTTTTACCGGTCTCTCGATCCAAGCTTTATTAATTTGTGTCCATCCAGAAACCATTTTCCTTCCCCCTGGATGGGGGAGGGTCAGGGTGAGGGAGGTGACAAAATAATATATATATTCAATAGGTTGAAACAACTTCTCCTCTACCCACCCCTCCCGCCAGATGCGGCCGAGTTTCGGGATGGACACTAATTTAGACCGAATTCTCTTGAACCTTCTCTATCATCCTTTAAATCTAACAGCAGCGGTTCAGTTAAAATTTCTTAAGAATTAAGTCATACATTTATTTGATAAGGGCGTCAAATAGTTAGTATTTGGCACCCCAATTGCATAATTTTGAGCCAGGAGGATCGCTAAGGTGAGTAACGGCGTGACTACGGGATGGGATATGGTAGCCTTTATGGGCACCAGAGCGGCTGAGCGTTTAGGCATGATCAGCAATAACATTGCTAATGTCAATACCTTGGGGTTCAAACAAAATCTGCTTGGTACCTGGCGGGCAGACCAGTTACCTGAAGACAACAAGGTTGATCTGCCTCGGGAACGGCTTCCCAACCCCGAGCCCGGGGTCTACCCGAACTCTTGCTACTATTTTGATGTTTCAAGCCGCGATTTTTCCCAAGGAGCATTACATCACACCGGCGGCGAGAACGATCTGGCCATCTACGGGTCGGGGTTCTTTAAGGTTCAGACGCCGCAAGGCATCCGTTATACCAGAAATGGCAGTTTCCGTCTTAACACTGACTATCAATTAGTAACCCGCCAGGGCCATTTGGTGCTGGGGCAGAATGGCCCCATAACCTTAAACGCCACCGATAAAAAATTCAGCGTCGATGTTGAGGGCGGCATCCATCTGGACGATACCTTAGGAGATCAGCTTGCCATAGTAGATTTTCCCAACCCCCAAGGTCTGATTTTAGAGAAAGGGGGTCTTTACGCGGCCACCGAGAATTCCGGTCTGGAGCAAGAAGCTCAGGGTTACCAGATTCAGCAAGGGGTTGTTGAGGAAAGTAATGTTGATCCGATTGCCGCCATGGTGCAATTAATCGATAATTCCCGAAATTTTGATTCCTATATAAAAATTTTGGATACCTTTCAAACCAGCTCAGACCGGGTTATTAAGGAAATCGGCCGCTTAAGCTAATCACCACGGAGGAGATGATAACATGATTAGAGGCATGTGGGCGGCAGCCACCGGCATGGGAGCCCAGCAGCTCAGGCTGGATGTAATCTCCAACAATCTGGCCAACGTCAATACTACGGGCTTTAAGAAAAGTCGGGCAGAGTTTGAAGACTTGATCTATCAGACCCTGAAACAACCAGGGGGAGAATTAGCCGGCGGCGGCCAGGTTCCTTCCGGCATCCAGGTAGGCATGGGAGTCCGACCGGTATCAGTCGAAAAAATGTTCAGCCAAGGCGATTATGTCCACACCGAAAATGAGTTGGATATGGCCATTGAAGGTCGGGGTTTTTTTAAAATTTTGAATAATGGCGTGGAATATTACAGTCGGGCCGGCTCCTTTAAGATGGATAAAGATGGCTATATTACTACTGCCAACGGCGACCGTCTGCAACCGGAGTTTTCGATTCCTAACCAAACCGTTACCATTACTATAGATAGCGGCGGCAAAATCACCTGTTTTGATTCCGATAATACCCCAATCAGCTCTGGCTCTATCCCGTTATACACCTTTCCCAACGAGGCCGGCCTCAGCAGTGTGGGGCGGAATCTGTTTCAAGTCACCGAGGCTTCTGGAGATGCCATAGAAGGCGAACCTGGACTGGAAGGAGTAGGCACTATTGCCCAGGGTTATCTGGAGATGTCCAACGTCAACGTGGTAGAGGAAATGGTCAACATGATCATTACCCAACGGGCCTATGAACTAAATTCCAAGGCTATCCAGACTGCCGATGATATGTTGCAAAGGGCCAATAACTTAAAGGCCTAAGTTAGGGAGCTGCAGATGCTTGGCACTAGATTAATTTTAGCCCTAGGAATCGCGGTCAGTCTTTTGGGGTGGGGGTTTAATCCAGGCCGGGCCTCAGAGACGGAGAGCTGGCGTTTTTTGACCGAAGTCCAGGTGACCGGCGATTATATAACCCTGGCGGATCTGGCTGATTCCATCCCTAAACCGGCTCAAAATTATGGCAGTCTAATCATCTGGTCTGCCCCGCCCTGTGGGGAAGTTTATACCTTAACCCGAGAATTTTTAGGATATTGCCTGTCGAAGCCCAAGGTTCTGGGTAAGGCGTTTTTGCCGCACCTGCCCCCGGTTATCAAGGTTAAACGGCCCGGAGTTAGGGTAGAAATGGAGCAATTAACCGAAGTTTTCCGACGTCATGTCGAAGATCACAGTTCCTGGCCCGCAAAGTCCTTAGAGGTCCAGGTGATGCCTATCACCGAGCCGATAATCCTCCCTCCCGGAAAATTAACTTTTCAGGTGATCCCCCCTCCCCGATGCAACTACCTGGGCCAAGTTACTTTGGAGCTGTTGATTCTGCGGGACGCTCAGGTGGAGAAAAAACTTCGGCTGACTGGGGAGGTAAGTGTTACCAGACCAGTAGTTTGTACATCTCATAGTTTACGTTCCAAAAAAGTCATTATGCCTGAGGATATTAAGGTAGTTGAACGCAAGTTCAGTCAATTAGCTCACAATGCCATATTCATGGATCCGGCCCAGGTTATTGGTAAAGCCGTAGTTCGGGACCTGGGCCCGGGTGCCGTGATTTCCCCGAAAGATTTACTGTACACGCCCTTGATCAAACAGGGAGACTTGGTGACCATCAGGCTCGAACAAGGCGGCCTGGTCCTAACCGCCAAAGGTAAGGCCAGGGAATCAGGTGACCGCGGGCAATCAATCCGGGTAATTAATTGTGCCAGCAAAAAGGAATTACAGGCTCTGGTCATCGATCAGAGTACCGTAAAGGTTGTACTGTAAAGAGAGTAAACGGGGATTAGTCATGAAACATTTAGGCGGGTGGATTTTTTTGGGGCTGATGATCTTAGTGATCGGTTGCGGTTCCAACCTTAATGCCACCAAGAGCGGCGGGGTGCAACTCGAACCTCAGCCCGCCGCACCGCTGCCCCCGGGCCCGCCACCCGAACCCGGATCGATATGGAACACCCGCAGCCGCCATGGGTTCCTAACCGATCACCGAGCCACTAACGTTGGCGACATCATCACTGTCGTCATCCAAGAAAGTTCCAAGGCCAGCGAAATTGCCAATACCAAGGCGGATCGCACTTCCGGAGTCAAAGCCGGAGTGTCGTCGTTGTTTGGCCTTAGTTGGCCCTTTAAAGCCTTTTCTGATAAGAGTGTGAGTGCCGATACGTTGGTGGAAGGAACGGTAGGAAATGTCTCCAAGGGCGAGGGTAAGACCGAACGTCAGAGCGAGTTTACCGCATATATCGCAGCACAGGTGATTCAGGTGCTGCCCAACAATAATTTGGTGGTACGGGGACACCGTAATATCAAAATCAATAATGAGACCCAAATTATGACCCTGACCGGTATCGTCCGCCCTGAGGACATCAATCGGGAAAATCAGGTGGCCTCCAGCCAGGTGGCCCAGGCCCGCCTGGAGATTACCGGTATCGGAGTGGTGTCAGATAAACAACGGGCGGCCTGGTTCACCCGCTTGCTGGACCATATCTGGCCGTGGTGAGGTGCCCCGATGTTTTGTCAGGATGTTCTCCGACTACGAAATATGAACAACTCAAAACTAGCGGGCTTGAGGTTGTGGGGACGGCTGACCGTGCGGTCCACTATAAGCGGGTGGTTATGTTTCATCCTGATAATGTTGCTGGGCCTGCCTCAGCCCGCCGCCGCGGTCCGGCTCAAAGACCTGGCTTATTTTAAAGGGGTTCGGCCCAATCAACTCATCGGCAATGGCCTGGTGGTGGGTCTGAATGGCTCCGGCGATGGCACCAACGTTGATTTTAATGTCCAAGAACTATCCAATCTTTTGGAACGCATGGGGGTGCATGTGACCCGGGATAAAGTGAAAGTGAAAAATATCGCTGCCGTGATGGTAACTGCGGTGCTGCCGCCTTTTGCCCGGGTGGGATCGCGCCTCGATGTGCTGGTGTCCTCGATCGGAGATGCCAAAAGCCTACAAGGCGGCATCCTGCTGTTAACCCCCCTAAAAGGCGTTGACGGTTTGGTCTATGCCTTGGCGCAGGGACCGTTATCGGTCGGAGGATTTGCTGCGTCCGGTGAAGGCGCCGGGATTAGCAAAAATCATCCTACTGCCGGGCGGGTGCCTAACGGCGCCACGGTGGAACGCGAAATTCCCTATGATTTAAGGGAACAAGGGGGTATGGTGCTGGCCTTACACGACCCCGATTTTACCACCGCCAATCGTATGGTGCAGGCCATTAATCAAAAATTGGGGGGCAATTATGCTTTTCCCCAAGACGGCGGCACGGTTCAGGTAAAGCTCCCCCCCCGCTATCAGGACCGCGTAGTGGCGATGATGGCCTCCCTGGAAGATCTGGAGATTATTCCCGAAGTCGTGGCCAAGGTGATCATCGATGAACGCAATGGGACAGTGGTCATGGGACAAAACGTGCGAGTTTCCACCGTCGCCATTGCCCATGGCAACCTGATGATTCAAGTTAAAGAACGTCCCCGGGTCTCCCAACCGCTGCCCTTCTCCCAAGGGACGACTACCGTGGTGCCCGATACCTCGATCACGGTTAAAGAAGGCGGAGATCGGCTCATGGTGGTACCCGAAGGGGTGAGCATCGGCCAATTGGTTCAGGCCCTGAATGCCATCGGTGTGACCCCGCGGGACTTAATTTCGATCATTCAGGCTATCAAAAGTGCCGGGGCCTTACAGGCCGAATTGGAAATTATTTAGCAGGGAAGGAAACCATGTCTCCTATAGCTAGTGCGCTGATTACCGAAATGCCTTTGGAACTCTTAAGCTCCTCCCTCGGCTCGGGGGTAAACCAAACCGGCCGCTCCCCAGCCGATGAGCAGGCGATCGCTCGGGTTTGCCAGGAATGCGAGGCGGTTTTCCTGTCGATGTTAATGAAACAGATGCGTCAGAGTTTACTTTCCGGAGAGCTCGCGCCCCAAAGCCAGCGCCTGGAGCAATATTGGAGCCTGTTCGATACTGAGGTGTCTCGCCATCTGGCCCACAGCGGCGGTTTGGGACTGGGACGCGTGCTGAGCGAACAGCTTCAGAAAGATTCCTTAAAATCACCCAGTCAGCACCAGGAGAGCCTTGACCATGCCAAACCAAAACCCTGAGCTAACCATGCCGGACCAGCTTGCCCTTCAGACCTGGATCGCCCAGGAGACCGCGCTCTATGAGGAGCTATTAGACTGGCTCCAGCAGGAGCAAAGGCATCTTATAAAACTCGAGATTGAAGAATTATTCAAAACCGTGAGGGCTAAGGAATCCCTGTTACCGCGCTTATTGGCGGCCCGGGAAAAGCGGCAAAATTATTTAAACCGACTGGGCCTCACCCCTAGCGGGGAAACGTCCGGCTTAACCGGGCTGGCAGCATTGATAAAGCAGCAGCGGCGACGATTGGCCAGCCTGACGAAACAAATTTCCCAGGTTAATCTGCAAAACCGCACCCTTATCCAGGATGGATTGGAGATTATCCAAGAATTTATGGACCTGGCCCTCGGAGCCCAGGTTGGTCCTCGGACCTATCAGCGGCAAGGGATACTAAACCATGCCAGCGGGAGCGCGGGATTTAATCGCCAGGTCTAAAATGGTGTTAAAAAATAAAGTATTTTGCTGACAGAGGCGATAAGGACCATAGGAAGCCAATGAGTATTACTACGCTGTTAGAGATCGGTGGTCGGGCTCTGCAGGCCGAGCAAGTCGGGGTGGAAGTGACCAGCCATAATATCGCCAACATCAATACCACCGGCTACTGCCGCCAACATGTTGATTTGGTTACTACTCCTTCCATTCAGTATCCCTGGGGAAACCAGGGTTATGGAGTGGCAATTGATAGTATTCAGCGCTATTTTGATCCTTATCTGGCCCAGAAGATCGATGCTAAGACTGCAGCCCAACAGGATTATAATACCCAAAAAACCGAACTGGGCAGTATCGCCGGTTTATTTAATGAGACCAACGACGTCGGTCTCAATAATCTTTTGGCCAGTTTTTGGCAGTCATGGCATGATTTGGCAGATAATCCCACCGGCAGCGCCGAGAGACAGGTGGTGGTCCAGCAAGCCAAAGCCTTGGCCGCGGCCTTCTCAAGCCTGGCCGATGATTTAGTGCAGCACCGGCAGGCACTGCTGGTTAAAATCAGTCCCACTATCACTAAGATCAATGCAATTACTGCAAGTATCGCGGAGCTAAACCAACAAATCGTTAGCGTCGAGACCTCCGGCCAGCCGGCCAACGATCTGCGGGACCAGCGTCAGGTAAAACTCAACAATCTGGCCAGTCTGGTGGGGATTAATTATTTTGAGTTGGACGATGGTTCCATCAATGTCATGCTCGACGATGGTACCACCTTGGTTCAGAGTGCGGCGGCCTGGAATTTAAGTTATGAGCTGTCCGGGGGTGAGGTGGTCATCAAGTGCCAGGGTCCGGGTGGCGTGGAAAAGGATGTTACCGATGATTTAAGCGGCGGGCAACTCAGGGCCTTGCTTTATGTCCGGGATGACCGCATCCCGGCCTATCTGGACAGCCTCAACGAGCTGGCCCAAGAATTAATCGGGGAGGTCAATCGCCAACACAGCCAGGGGGTGGGATTAAGCCTCTATTCTCAGGTAACAGGCACGTATGCCGTTGATGACGGCGCCAGTGCTTTAAAGGATAACGCCGCCTTGCCCTTTGGTGATCAGATCACCGAGGGCGAAACATTTAATATTTATGTGGACGATGGTAGTGGCACTAATGTTGCGGCCGCCACTATAACCATCACCGCGGGTATGACTCTAAACGGACTGCGAGATGCCATCAATGCAGAATTACCAGCCTATCTAACGGCCTCGGTGGTAGATAATAAGCTGGCCCTGCAGGCTACCGGCTCCTATCAATGTGGTTTTGGCAATGATAACTCCAACGTCCTGATGGCCCTGGGGCTTAATACCTTTTTTACCAGCACCAGCGGCGATACCCAGAATTTCGCCTTTTCCATGGGAATTAATGATATTATCAGCGCGGATGCCAGTTTTATCGCTACGGGCCAGTTTGACCGCCAGGGTCAACATGCGGTCGGCGACAACAGTAATGCTTTAGCGCTTGCGGACCTGGAAACGGCTCGCGTTGGCCCCGGTGACCTTACCTTTGCAGAGGCTTATCAGGACTTAGTAAGTACTATTGGGCTGGACACCCAGAAAGCCGAACAACAAGGAATCTTGTTGAACGGCATCTTAGACCAATACAACGACTTACGAGATGCGCTTTCGGGTGTTTCCTTAGACGAAGAATTGACCGCACTGATCAAGTTCCAACGGGCCTATGAGGCTGCGGCCAAGCTGATTTCGGTGGAAAGTCTGGCCTCGGGACAGAAGTATCAGAATATCTACCAGAACCCGGTTGCTACCGTAACGGCCCTGGGGTATAACTGCGATTTAAGCCGGATTAGCCAGTACCAAAGTAATCTTAAAACCGCGGCAAACTGGCTGACCCACACGGATTCGGTGTTACAGAATATTGGGAACCTAATAAAAACAGCCAAAGAACTAGCCTCGCAGATGGCAACCGGTACCATTAATGACGACAATCGAGCTGCGGCCGTTTCCCAAGTAGAAGGTTTAATGGCCGAACTGTTAGCTGAAGTCAATACCAGTATCAACGGGCAATATCTATTCAGTGGCTATAAGACCGATACTGCCCCTTATCTCCAATTAGACGGACTGGAGATCCAGAAAGTTGTCGAAAGTTTACAGCCAGGGTCCGGGTATAGTGGAACTGCGACCGCTTCCGGGACCTACAGCGGGGAGACAGCAACCACCTATCTGGTGGAAATCGATGCCGCCGGGGCCGTGGGCACTGCGACCTTCCGGGTTTCGGAAGATGGCGGCCAGACCTGGACGACCGGATTCACCACCTCCCCTGCCGCCACCTCCATATGGAGCAGCGAGGGCGACAAAGGAGTAGAAATTGCTTTTAGTGCCAGCGGCAACCTGGCCGTCGGGGATAGATTCATTATTCCGGTGAGTGAGTTTAAATATCAAGGTGATGATCACGGCCTGGAATTGGGGGTTGGCAAAAATAGCCGCCTGGCGGTTAACGTCACCGGCCGCGACGCGCTGGATGGCAGCAGTGGTCGGAACGACTTGTTTCAAATCCTCAGCCGACTAAAAAGCGCTCTACAGAACGATGATGCTAACGGGATAGGTGCGGCCTTGGAGGCACTGAATAGTTCCGAAGCCAATCTTACCACTTATTTCGGCTTTGTGGGGGCCCAGCAGGAACGGGTTATTTACCAACAGGATAGCTATCAGAGTTTACAGAATAATTTGGATAAAAGCCTTAGCCAGGTAGAGGACACTGATTTAATTGCCGCCACCGAGCAGTTAAATCTTCAACAAATTACTTATCAAGCAGCTTTACTTGTTTCCACCAAGATTATGGCGTTGAGTCTGTTGGACTACCTCTAATCTTTGGTAGAATATAAGGGATGGCGGTCGCCAAGGAAGGTCATCGTGCTGATTTTTACCAGAAAGCTCGGAGAAACAATCAGGATAGGAGATAATATCCGGATCAAAATTGTGGATATTAAAGGGAAACAGGTCCGGGTAGGTATAGAGGCGCCGCTTGACGTAGTTGTCCACCGTGAGGAGATCTATTTAAAAATCCTGGAAGAAAACCTGCAAGCGGCTGAGGTTGAAAGCGTTGATCTAAATGAGGTTACCAAGCTGTGGAGACCAGAAAAGTAAATAGCACCGAGAGTAAAAAGAACTTTATGGAATGCGGCTTCTCGGTACAGACCAAGCACTTTGGGACGATTAGCGCCCGGCCGGACCAGATCATTACGGTCACCCAAGGAATATTGGGATTCCCGGATTTTCACCGCTACATCTTGATCGAACATAAACATGAGTCCCCGTTTCTCTGGTTCCAATGTGTGGACAATCCCGCCCTGGCGTTTGTCATCATCGACCCCCGCTGTTTTATGCCGGATTATCAGATCGGCAAATTGAATGGCTGTCTCCGGGAACTTGAAGCCGAAAGCATGGATGATCTCCAAATTTTTGTGGTCGTTACCATCCCGCGGGGCCGTCCCCAGGACATGACGGCCAATCTGTTAGGGCCATTACTAATCAATACTAAAACCCGCCGGGCCAAACAGTTGGTTTTGGATAACCCGCGGCTATCCCATCGGCACCGGATCATCAAACAATGAGCCGGACTTTAAAATCTGTTTTCTGTTTTCTGTTTTCTGTTTTATCCTTCCCCGATCCAACTTTCAGTTTTTGCCGGGATCCGAGGTCAGCGCGGCGCCATCCCCGGCCAAGGGAGCGCCAAGCTCTTCTAATACCCCCTGTAAGCGCTGCATTTCCTGGCCAAAGCCCTGCCAATTGCCAGTTTTTAAGTATTCCAGGGCCTGGCGCAGATACTTGAGCGCCTGAGCCGGAGTTTTGCTTAACGTCGTCGCCGGTTTGACCTCCGAGGGTAATGAGGGCGTAGCCGGTTCGGTGCCGATCTGCTTTAAGGCCTCCGCTAAATTATCGCCGAAAGTCAGGCGCGGTCCATTGACCACCACTACTTTCTTGAGCTCCGGCATCTGGGATTGCGAGGACACCAAGTAAAGGGGTTCAACATAAAGCAAGGAGTCTTTGATCGGAATCGCCAGGAGATCCCCCCGTAGCACCCGTGAACCTCTTTGCCCCCACAGGGTCATGAGACGAGAAATTTCCGGATTCTGATTGATCCGGGCTTCAATTTGCATAGGACCATAAATCAACTTATCTTTGGGCAGGGTGTAAACCAGCATCTGGCCATAATGGGGGAGATCACACCTGGCCACCAGCCAACTCACCATGTTCTTCTTACGGATCGGGGTATAGGGCATTAGTAAGAGAAATTCCTCCCGGGATCCTTGTGGTAAGCACATGACCATATAATATGGTTCAAGCGGTTGTTCCTGATCCTCATAGACTTCCGAGGGAAAATCCCACTGATCTTCCCGGTTATAAAAAACCTGCGGGTCTTGCATATGATAGTTGCGTAACATCGCCGCCTGGATATAAAAAAAACCCAGAGGGTAGCGGATATGACTTTTTAAATGACCAGGCAGTGCGGCCAGCGGCCGGAACAAAGTAGGGTAAATCTGTCGCCAGGTAGCGGCCAGCGGCTCCTCGGGGTCCATGCAATAAAAGGTGATCTGGCCATCATAAGCATCGACCACCACCTTAACACTGTTGCGGAGATAATTCAACCTGCCCTGCGCCGCGGCAAACGGCGTAGCATAGGGATAACGGGAGGTTTGGGTATAGGCGTCTAAAAACCAATACAGGCGGCCCTGGGAAATAACCGGATAGGGCTGCTGCTCAAAGCTCAAAAAAGGCGCCAGGGCTTGGGCCCTTTCCTTTATGTTGCGCCGCATCAGCACTCGGGTTTCAGGTCCCAGATAGCCCGAGAGGACAATCTCCAGATCCTGAAAGTATAATGCCATTAATCCACGTTTTATAAAGCTATCCAGATGAATCCCCCCGGTACCCTGATAATGGGTATAGCGATTTACATCTCCGGCCGGGAAATCAAATTCTTCGGTCCGACTCTTGACCAGGACATATTCTTTAGTCAGCATGCCGAAGTAGATTTCCGGGCGCTCCAGTTTGAGCTCGGGCTTGCCGCGGGGGGGTAGGTCTTTTAACCAGAACTCCGGCATGCCCGTGGCAGTCACCTGATTGACCGGACTCAGACAGACCCCATAGCCATGGGTAAATTTTAGCCGCTCGTTTACCCAAGTCCGGGCTTCCAGCGACAATTGATTTATGGCCAGCTCGCGCGGGGCCAGCATCACCTGCCGGAGCTGCCCATCTACCTGATAGCGATCGATTGCGACCAGGGTAAATTCATAATACGGGCGAATCTCCTGAAGCTGCTTGTAAGTGTTTAATAACGGCCGTTTATCCCAGATCTTGACATTGGCTACGGTGCCCTGGTGGGCTTCCAGGTCTTCGGCAGTTAGGGTTTCGCGGGCCGGGTAGCTAACTTCTTTAATCTGGTCCAGGCCATAGGCCAAGCGGGTATATTTAATATTATGCTGGATATACGGAGTTTCTTTGAGCAGCTCATTGGGCTTGACCAGAAAGTGTTGCAACAGGGCGGGGTAAAGATTTAATCCCAGGATGGCCACCGTCACCGTGGAAATCAGGCCGCTCAGGGTCAGGCGATAGGCCGGTCGCCAGAGGTTGGCGAATACCAGGCCCACGGTGACCAGGGCCAGTAAGGTCACTACCGGATAAATGGTGAGAACCCCCAGATCTTCGGCATAGCCGGCTCCAAAGAAGATACTATGGTCCTGATAGAGCACCTCGTAGCGGTTGAGCCAGAAAAGCCAGGTGAACAACAGAAGTAAAATTCCCCCTAAAATCAACAGATGCCGTTGGGCACCGGGTTGCAGATACAGGCGACGCATCTCCGGACTTAAAAAAATGGCCTCATTCTGGGTATACTTGATTAACACCAAGACCACCACGGCAATCCCGGTCAACAACAGTCCCCCGGCAAGCACTCGATAAAAAGGCAAGGTAAAGATATAGAAGGCAATATCCTGTTGGAACAGCGGGTCCTGAACTCCGAAATGCTGTCCCTTCCAGAACATCAGGATGGTTTGCCATTCCTGGGCAGCCAACTTGCCGGCCAGATAGGTAAACAGCCCCAACCCAGCCCAGAGGGCATACTTTAGAGATTGTTGAATACTAGCATTGGCCAGGGGTGACAAATTATAAAGACCCCCTCTAGGGCGGGGTCCCAAAGGAGAAAGACGTTGGGCCAGATAAAGGTTTAAGATCGCTACCGAAAAGAAAAAAGCCCCTCCTAACACCGCGGCCAGGCTCTGAGCCCCCAAGGTGATCAGGTAGACCTGTAGATATCCGACCGAATCAAACCAGAGCCAATCAATCAAGAAATCTAAGGCGTAGAATAAAACCAGCAGCAAAACGCCGCCAGCGACGAGCAGGCCAATGATTTTTTTCCCCAGCCAGGGGTTGTCTTTCCAGTCATCCGGATAATGCCGCACTTTATAAACCCTCAACTATGTCCAATTTAAGCTGATTTTACGGTGTATAGTAAAATTTCGTTGGGCCTTTTGCAACCTCAGAAACGTCAAAAACAAATGGGCAGGTAAGGATACCTGCCCATTTTACAAGGATTTTCATTATGTTACAAAAAGCAAACCGGCAGATCGCTACTCTAACTTACAGTCAGTTCAGGCAAACCGGCAGACACCGGCCCGGCATTTTCTCTCCTTGATATGTTCTTCGAATTCCGGGCGGAAAAGCTTCAAGGCGCTCATCAAGGGGCCCGGCGCGGTCTGCCCCAGCGGGCAGAACGAGGCATCTACCATGGTGCCCGCCAGGCGCTCCAGAAAGTCTAGATCGCCTACCTGGCCCTGACCCTGACAGATGCGGCTCAGGGTTTCTAAAATCCGCGGTGTGCCTTCCCGGCAAGGGGTGCACTGGCCGCACGACTCATGGGCGAAAAATTTCGCCACCGAACGCATAAAATCCACCACGCAGACACTCTCATCCATCACCAGCATGGTCCCTGAACCCAGGGCGCCCCCGACTTGAGCGAGCGAGGCCAGATCCATGGGGATGTCGAGGGCATCGGCCGTCACCAAGCCGGCGGATGCGCCGCCGGTCTGGCACATCTTGAAGGTGCTGCCTTCCCGCAGGCCGCCGCCGTACGTATCAATCAATTCCCGTAGAGTGATGCCTACCGGGACTTCAACGATCTGCGGAGTCTTAACATGGCCGATGATCTGATAAATCTTGGTGCCGGTAGTATTCTCGGTACCCAGCGATTTATACCATTCGCCACCCCGATTGATGATCGCCGGGACACTGGCCAGGGTCTCGACATTATTGACCACTGTAGGTTGATGCCACAGGCCTTCGACCCCGGGGAACGGCGGTTTGGCCCGCGGATAACCGCGATGCCCCTCGATCGATTCGATCAGGGCGGTTTCCTCCCCACAGACATAGGAGCCAAATCCGGAGCGCACTTCAATATCAAAAGAGAAATCAGTGCCAAACAGTTTGTCTCCTAAATAGCCTTTGGCCTTGGCCTGGTCAATGGCGTTTTGCAGCCGGTACTTGGAGAGATAATATTCGCCGCGCACATAGATAAAGCCTTTGCTGGCTCCGACCGCAAACCCGGCAATGGCCATGCCTTCCAACACCTTATGGGGGTCGCCCTCCATAATATAACGGTCTTTGATAGTCCCCGGCTCCCCTTCATCGGCATTGCAGACGATATATTTGGGGGTCGCGGTCAGCGGCCGGGTAAAGGACCACTTTACCCCGCAGGGGAACCCGGCGCCCCCTCGGCCCCGCAGCCCCGAGGTTTTGACCTCTTCGACCACTGCCTCCGGAGTCATACTGGTAACTGCTTTCTTGAGGGCGCTATAGCCGCCTTTGGCCAGGTAGTCGTCGATTTTCATAGGATCGATGCCCCCGACGTTGTCCAGCACCACCAATTCCTGCGGACTCTGTTTATATTTGCGAAAATCGTTGGTAGTGTAAGGAAGCGCTCTATAATCCACTGCCTTGCCGGCCCGGTAATCACTAAGCACTTGCTTAACCTTATCCCGGGTCAGGTTGCCGAACACCACTTCATTGATCTGCATGGCCGGGGCTACTTCGCAGACTCCCAGGCAGGCAGTTAATTCCAAAGTAAACAGGCCATCGGTAGTGGTCTCCCCGACCCCGACGCCTAGCTCTTCCTTTAAAACCTGGAGAATATTTTCGGAGCCGTTGACATGGCAGGGAGGGGATTCGCACATCCGGATAATATATTTGCCTTTGGGAGCCCAGGCATACATGGAATAAAAACTCATGGTTCCAAAGACTTCGCTGCCGGGGATATTAAGACCGGCGGCGATCCGCTCCTGGACGGCCACCGGCAGGTAACCTAAAAGGTCTTGGGCCTCTTGCAGAACTGGCATTAAGGCCCCGGGTTGATCCTGATAACGGGCGATAATAGCCTCGAGCTTACTAAATACTTCCGGGCTAATGTCGGCTGCCGTCTGACTGGCGCTCTGAGTATGTTGGATCATTTTCTGCCTCCAGATGATCTATGGTCGGCCAAGGCCCGGTGAGACCCGTGCCCTGGGGGCCTAAATGTTAGCCTTTTTCAATCTGCACCGCGCAGACCTTGTATTCCGGGATCTTGGCCACCGGGTCGAAGGCGGCGATAGTCAGCTTGTTGGCCGCAGCCTCGCCATAGTGGAAGGGCACGAAGATGGTGCCGGGCACCGCCTTCCCGGAGATCTGGGCCTTGGCAGTGATCTCGCCGCGGCGGGAGCGCACTTTGATCCGGTCGCCCTCGCCAATGCCATAGCGGCTGGCATCCTCTGCGGCCAGCTCCACGAAACACTCCGGGGCCTTTTCCACCAGACCCGCGGCCCGGCGGCTCATGGTACCGGTATGATACTGGTACAGCACCCGGCCGGTGGTCAGGGTCAAAGGATACCGGCGTAGGAGGGGGTCACCTGGCGCAGCTCGTTAAAGATGGCCTCGACATTGGCATAGTCCATGTCATATCCCAGCCGCCGGGACAGGTCGCCGATAATCTGCCAATCCGGACGCGACTGGCCCACCAGGGGAATCGCCCGGCGGATCAGGGCCACCCGGCGCTCGGTATTGCTAAAAGTGCCCTCTTTTTCGGCAAACGAGGCCGCCGGCAACACCACATCGGCCAACTGGGCGGTCTCGGTCAAAAAAATGTCCTGCACCACTAGAAAATCCAGTTTCTGCAAAGCCGCGACCGCATGGTCGGAGTCGGGATCGGAAATTACCGGGTTCTCCCCCATGATATACAGGGCCTTGAGCTTGCCGGCGGGAATGGCGGGCAACATGTCGGTCATGGTCATACCCACATAATCAGGCAGATCACTGACCCCCCAGGCCGCGGCCATCTTCTGGCGATTAGCCGCATCCGTAACCGCCTGGTAACCCGAAAAGACATTGGGCAGGCCGCCCATGTCGCAGGCCCCCTGGACGTTGTTCTGACCGCGCAGCGGATTGACCCCGCCGCCTTCGATGCCGACGTTGCCGCACAGCATGGCCAGGTTGGCCAGTGATTTGACATTATCGGTCCCCACCGTGTGCTGGGTGATGCCCATGGTGTAAACGATGGCCGCGGCCGGGGCCTGGGCATAAAGCCGGGCCACCTGCCGCAACTGGTCGGCGGGGACGCCGCTGATCTGTTCCACATATTCCGGGGTATATTTGGCCACTGTGTCTTTTAAGGCCTCATAACCTTCAGTACGCGCCGCAATATAATCTTTAGCCTGAAGATTTTCTTGAATGATGACATTCATCAGGCCATTGATCACCGCAATGTCGGTGCCGGGGCGGTGGCGCAGCCAGATATTGGCATGCCGCACCAGGTCAATGCGCCTGGGATCAATAACGATCAAAGTTTTATGCTTTAAACGGGCCGCCCGTTTGATCCGGGCGGCAATCACCGGATGATTCTCGGTGGTATTGGAGCCGATCACCAGGATGCAGTCGGTGTCCTCCAACTCGGCGATCGAGTTGGTCATGGCTCCGGAGCCAAAGGCGGCGGCCAGACCGGCCACCGTCGAGCTGTGTCAGAGACGGGCACAGTGATCGACGTGATTGGTACCGATCACCGCCCGCATGAATTTCTGGAACAGGTAGTTTTCTTCGTTGGTGACCCGGGCCGAACACCAGCCGCCGATCTTATCGGCGCCGTCTTTGTCCTTGATCTCCCGCAGCCGCCGGGCGGTCAGGTCCAGGGCCTCATCCCAACTGGCCTCCCGGAACTTACCGTTTTCCTTGATCAACGGCGTGGTCAAACGATCGGGATGGTGCACAAAGCCCCAGCCAAACCGCCCCTTGACGCACAGCCGGCCTTCGTTGGGGATCGCATCGGCGCCGGTGACCTTGACAATCCGGCCACCCTTGACGTGCAAGTCGATCTGGCAGCCGACCCCGCAATAGGGACAGGTGGACCGCACCTTGGTGCGCTCCCAGACGCGCCCCTGAAAACGGGCCGCCTTGTCCAGCAAAGCCCCCACCGGACAGGCCTGGACACACTCCCCGCAAAAGACGCAATCGGAGTCGCTATAAGGATAATCCCCGCGGGCGACAATCTTGTTGTGCGACCCCCGATAGCCGATGTCGATGGCCAGATTGACCTGGCGCTCGCAACAGGCCCGCACGCACCGACCGCACATGATGCATTTGGAAAAATCCCGCACGATCATAGTATTATTATCTTCATAATAATACTGGGTGTCGGGCGGATTGGCAAAAATGGGGGTCGACACCTGATAGCGATAGGCCAGGGCCTGCAGTTCACATTCCCCATTAGCCTCACAAATCAAGCAGTTATGATTGCCGGAAGCCAACATTAGTTCGATGACCATCTTCCGGGCCGCGACCACCCGCTCCGACTCGGTCTGGACCACCATACCGGCCGCGGCTGCGGTGGAACAGGCCGGAAGCAGGGTGCGGGCCCCTTCCACTTCGACCACACAGATCCGACAGGAGCCCGTGGGGGTGGTGCCTTTCAAATAACACAGGGTGGGGATGTCGATCCCTGCCCCCCGGGCGGCTTCCAGGATGGTCTGTCCGGGCGTAAATTCTACGGTTTCTCCATTTATACTTAGAGTTGAATTGGGCATGCCTCTTAAACCTCCATCTCAAGGTGGACGAAACAAAAACAATCTGAGGCTATATTTCCTTCTTTCATCTTATATAAGGGAATATGTGAAAGTCAACACATAAATACCTAATTATTTAATATCTTTTTTGACATAGATCGGAAATCTATCTAAAAAGTTAGGGGAGCGGCAAAAGGCCTGGGTCAGGCGGATGGTGCCGGGCACCGCCTTCCCGGAGATCTGGGCCTTGGCGGTGATCTCGCCGCGGCGGGAGCGCACCCTGCTCCGGTCGCCTTCGATGCCGACGTTGCCGCACAGCATGGCCAGGCTGGCAGCCGACCCCGTAATATTGGCTTCACAGATCAGGCAGTTATGGTTGCCGGAGGCCAACAGCAGTTCGATGACCATCTGGCGGGCCGCCACCACCCGCTCCGACTCGATCTGGACCACCATCCCGGCTGCGGCCGCAGTGTAACAGGCCAGGTCATAACCTCAGCGGTTTACAGATGATCGATAAAAGCGCCCGTGGAATTCAACAAACCAGTGGAGAGGAGGGCGAAAAGTTAATAGCCCCAAAAAAAATCTGACCGGACGGGGGAGGCATCCGGTCAGAGGGGGTGAAAGGAGAAAATAGAATATGAACTTTGTTAAGGGGGGGATGTGATTACCTTATCAAGTTCACTTATTGTTTATGCATGTTCCGTACCATAAATCAATAACCAAATAATGTTCATTATTTCAGGATGTTGTGCCTGCAGAACCTTAACCACTAAAAAACGCTGGTATAAATTTTTGAACTAAAAAGGCCTAAACCTCGTTAGTTATGTTTAACTAATTGATTATTAATGTTATTTGATAGTTTAAAAAATTTATCGACAAACCGCTACTGACCAATTTTTAGGTATCGTGGGCCAATCAATGTTTAACGCTGCAGATGGATATGTCCCCAGGCATCTACCTGACCGGAAAATTCGGGCAGCACCAGCAGAGTGGCAAAGTCTTCGACAATCAGGGCCGGGCCTTTAAAACTAAAGCCCACCGGCAGCCGCGGCCGGTAATGGACTGGGACCTGAGCCCGGCCTTCCGGCAGCCAGACCTTGATATGCGCCGGGCAGTTCAATACTGGGGAAGTGGCCGCGGTGTCCTGTCTGGGCAGGTCCGGTAAGGCGCTTTTAGCCTGACAATACAGCCTCAGAGTGGTAATCTCCAAGGCGCGCTCCGGGAAGGCGTGGCCATAAGCACGCTGGTGACGCTGGTGAAAGGCGTCCCGAAAAGCCGGGCCCCAGGGCACTGTTAAAGTATAACTCTGGCCCTGATAGCGGAGATCAACTCCTAATTGCGTTTCTACTTGCAAGGGATCGAGGCCCTCCCGGGCCAGCTCGGCCAGGCCTTGCCTTTTCAACTCTTGAAATTCTCGGTCGATTAATTCCGGCCGCAACTGCGCCCCAGACCATAATAGGGTTTTGGCAAAATCCCGGCTGGGCTGAGCCAGAGCCAGGCCCAGGGCCGATAAGACCCCGGCCTGGGTCGGAACCAACACGCGGCGGATATCCAGTTCCTGGGCCAGTTCGCAGACATGCAAACCGCCGGCCCCGCCAAAGCAAAACAGGGCAAAATCCCGGGGATCGTAGCCCCGTTCCAAACTGACGGCCCGCAAGGCCTTGGCCATGTGGCTGTTGGCTACCCGAATGATCCCCAGGGCCAGTTCCACCGGCGTGACCCTAAATTCTGTGGCTAAGCGGGCCATGGCCTGCCGGGTAGCTTCCATCTGCAAGGCCAGACGACCTCCGAGAAAAAATTCCGGTATCAGCCGCCCCAACCATAAATTGGCATCGGTGACCGTGAGCTGATCCCCCCTCCCATAACAGACCGGCCCGGGATCGGCTCCGGCACTTTGGGGCCCGACGCGCAAGGCGCCCCCTTGATCCTGATAGGCCATCGAGCCCCCGCCGGCGCCGACCGTATGGATATCAATCAGGGGAATACCGATGGGATAACCATCGAGTTGATATTCCTGGGTAAAAGGAATGGCCCCGGCGACCAGCGCCACATCGGTGGAGGTGCCTCCCATATCAAAGGTCAACAGGTTTGGCTCCCCCAAGGCCTGACCCAGATGCCAGGCGGCATTCACTCCCCCCGCCGGTCCCGACAGGATGGTATGGATGGCCTGCGACCCGGCCCGACCAGCCGGCATAAAACCGCCATTCGATTGCTGGATAAACAGGCTCACTCCGGGCAACTGGTCTTTCAGAGCCCCCAGATAGCGCGTCACTATGGGTTCTAAATAGGCATTCAGCACGGTGGTAGAAGTGCGCTCAAACTCGCGGAACTCCGGCATGATCTGACTGGAGAGCGACAGGGGAAGAGCAAGCTCTGCCAACCCGGCCGCCAGGGCCTGTTCATGCACCGGGTTTCCATAAGCATGCAGCAGACAGACGGCCACCGCCTCTGGAGCCAGAGCTTCAATCTGGTGACGGAGGCGTTGTACCTCAGAGTCAAGCAAAGGTTGATGGATGCTACCATCAGCCCGCAGCCGCTCGTGTACTCCCAGGCAGTATTGCCGGGGGAGCAGCGGCAGGTGTTTAGACCCGGTCAGGCTAAACAGTTCTCGTCGGGTCTGACGGCCGATAAAGAGCAGATCTTCAAAACCCTGGGTGGTCAAGAGCACAACCTTGGCGCCGCGGCGCTCTAGAAAGGCATTGGTCCCCACCGTGGTCCCGTGCACGATTTCTAAAGGCGAAAACCCTTTGCCCAGGAGCGCCTCGATCCCACTCAGAATGGCGCGGGCCGGATTATCCGGCGTTGACGGTACCTTATGAACCTGCCAGCCCTGGTCGCTCCATAGCACAAAATCGGTAAAGGTACCGCCGGTATCAATGCCTAGCCTTAACATCTCAAGTTCTTGGTGTTATCGGTGCTACAGGTAATAACTTTTTCGGTTCCCTGTTAAGATAATTAATTTAATCAATAGGTTGTATTTGAATGGAAATTTTGTATATTACCAAACTTGCGATCAAAAAGCTAAAATGCCACTCACCCTCGCCTTCTCCCCCGCTAGCGGGGAAGAGGGGATATAAGGATAAAATCACTCATTTGAAAGCTAATCGGTATAAATTTATTCGGCTGACCTTAACCCTTCCAAGTGTTTTTTCTGTCGTTCATTTTTGGCCTTAAAGCGCTCATCCAGTTTTGCAAAGCCCTCCTCTAAGGTAGGTTCCATCACCGCAATCTCCCCCTTGCTGACAATCAATCGTTTCAATTGGGGAATCTTCAAGCGAGTGGCGGCCTTAAGATAAACCGGCTGGATGTAATAGATCGCCCCGCGCAGCGGCAGAACAATCATCTTACCGCGTTCCACCTCGGAGCCGACCATACTCCATAGGCTAAATTGCTCGGAGATGAGCGTATCCTGGTCGATAAAGGCGTTAACTTGCGACGGCCCATTGACTAAAGTCCCTTTGGGAAAGCTAAAGACCACGATTTTGCCATAATTGCTGCCGTCGCAACCGGCCACGGTTAGAGCCCGCAAATTATCGCGCGCCAGAGGGGTCATCGGACAGAGTAAGATAAATTCAAAATTGTCTTTATTCAGCAGGTTTAGGGTCAGATAATAAGGTTTCATGATTACTGTCTGATCACCTTGTTGAAGTTTGGGAAATTCCCAAATATCTTCCTGCTTGTAGAAGACCTCGGGATCAGTCTGATGATATTTGGCATAAATGCCCATCTGTATATCAAACAGATCACTAGGATAGCGGAGATGCGGTTTCAACTCGGCCGGCAACTGATCCAGATCCTTCAACAGGCCCGGATAAATCCGCCGGTATGCCTGGATAATCGGATCCTGGGGATCGGCCAGGTAATAATCAACCGTTCCATTATAGGCATCCACCACTATTTTTACTGAATTACGGATATAATTGAATTCCTGCTGGTAGGGTTGAGCATAGGGATAGTGCTCCGAGAAGGTGTAAGCATCCTGAATCCAATAGATGCCCTTGGAGGTGACGACGATATAAGGATCCTCATCTAGCATAAAGAACGGGGTAATGGCTTTAATCCGCTCGACAATATGGCGGCGGAACAGAATGCGGCTCTGAGCGTTGGTTTTGGTGGTAAACAGGATGTCAGTTTCGTTAAAATAGACGGAAAAAATCAGCTTGCGCCAGAAAGAAGCAATGGACACCCCGCCGCAGCCCTGATAATCGACTAACTGATGACCGGTGGCGGTAGGATTGCCCATTTCATGGCTATCGTTAGGGACAATGACCGGCCCATACTGTCCTAAACCGTAATAGATACTCGGCTGTTCAATCTCAAAACCATAGTCCGAAGTGGGCGGAATATCTTTAATAAACCAGGTCATGGGTTCTTCCCCGGCCTGCACCGCCGGGGTCATGACTACGCCAATGCCATGGGTATACTTTAGACGTTCATTAAGCCAGTTCTGCACACCGGGGGGTAAAGCTTTGAGGTTCAGTTCCCGCGGGGATAGAAACACCTGCTGGTACACGCCCTTGACATTGTAGCGGTCGACATCGATCGCGGTAAAATCATAGTAGGTTCTAAGCTCTTGGAGTTGTTCATAAACATTGAGCAACACCTCACGGTCCCAGACCGGGATATTGGTCAGGCTTTCGCGGACTTGAGAGGCCTTTTGGTCCCAAGGAGTTTCTTTCAATCGAAAAGCTCGGGTTTCGACCCGCTCCAGGTCATAGGCGGCTAAGGTAGCCCTGATATTTTTTTCCATAAACGGCTTTTCCCGGGCAATTTCATTGGGATTGACAAGGTATTGTTGCACCTGGTTGGGGAGAAAAGCCGAATATCGGGCCACGAAAGCCAGCGCGGTCAACCCCATGCTGGCAATCAACAGCTTTAAGCCACGGCGGGTTTGCACGTAAAACACCAGCCCTAAGCCGGTTATGATAAGCATGACGATGCATAACCAGATCAGGGGCAAAACCACGTTCATCTCCACATAGCCCGGGCCATAGAAGATAGACTTATGCGCGGTAGAATAGAGCAGTTGATGGCGTTGCAGGATAAGATTCCAGATAGCCATCAGAAATAGCAGCAAAACCAGGACACAAAGATGGATTTTGGCGCCTTGGGGCAAGCTTTGCTCCTGCTTGGACAAATAATGTCCTTCCAGCCAATAGAGCATCAATAAACTCAGACTGAGCAATCCGAAGACAATCAGCATCTCGTCTACCACCAACAAGTAAACCGGCAGCGAAAACAGAAAATAGCTGATGTCTTTCCCGAACACTGAATCCTTAATCCCGGCGGCCGGGCCGAAGATATAAAGTAAAGTGGATTCCCAATGTCGGAATAGCGGGAGCGCCAGAATAATGGCCAGGAGTAAGGAAAAAGGTGCATAAACCTTTAGAGAACCGGCCCGGAAGTATCTGGCCAGGGTCTTATAGTTCAGAAGTTCCCGCGGCCTAGCCTTTAACTCGGAAGGAGTGGTGCCTCCCAGGAATCTGGATCCCACCCAGAAGTTCAGAAAAAAAACCACGAAAAACAGCCCGGTAGAAAGTATGAAAATCAGGTAACCATAAATTAACCGCAGCCAAAAATATTGGCTATACCCTAAGGCCTGAAACCACCATAGGTCCACAATAAAATCAGTAAAAAGCAGGACCAAAACCAGGTATAAGATGCCCAAGGCCAGGACACCAGCTCCTAAAAACATCAACCATCTTTTCAGGCGCGGCATAATGCTACTCCATTAGTCAGCGATCAGTAAGGTAAGTTCAACTCAGGTGCCTGCCCATCATGATCGTTGGTTGCGGGCGGAGGCAAATAGAGAAAATAATTCAGACCATTAATTTTTATGCTGGACAGCAACCCCTGTCTATTAAAATTTGAAAGCCCCAAAATCTTTTATGGTCTCTAGAAGGCGCGCCACGGCAAAATGGATTATAACCTTCTAACTGCCAAACTCCAAAACCTTTGCTTGTAAAAATAGTAGTTGGCCCTTGTCAAACTAGACTGAAAAAAATAATAATAGCCCATGCACCTGATTAACCCTGATAAGTTAACCTGGCGCCTCGGGACGCCGGTCAGACACAGAGGTCATGCTGAATAGGTACCGGATGAGGCTCAAATTTAAATGGGGTCTGGATTTATTTTTG